>JAGQLK010000233.1 GCA_020429485.1 Candidatus Dojkabacteria bacterium
ATTGGCTAATGGACACGAGACAAATACTTTAGCTACTGTACTGATATCTACACTATCAATATTCCATTTAGCTGTGGAACCCAAATTTAGGAGGCTAGCTATGGACTTGAGTAGGAGCAACTATTCACAAGAAAACCTCAAAGTCTTTGCCAAATATATAAATTTCATTCCAAGAATTGGACTCGGAATTATATCTTTTTCTAGTGTCTTATTCTTTTTCGTGTAGTTACTGATAATCTGGAAGAACAATATTGTGTATTCCAATCCAAGTTTCATTATTGTTTTCTAATTCAATAATATATTCATCTTCAAAGCCTTCTACTCCTCTAACATCCTCAAAAAACATTTGTGAAGTGACTATTTCAATATCGTCAACAAAGACCTTAAAATGTATGTGAGGAGGACGGTATGCAGTTCCCTCGCCATACCCTAATGGCACAACTGTCTCAAATTTGTAATAGCCAGTATCATCGGTAACAATTTTACCTCTATAGTATTCTTCTTCATATTCTCCTTCCTCACTTGCTTGCCAGATATCGATAACCGCATTTGAGATTGTTCTAGTGCAGTCTTCATTATAAAGATAACCTTCGACTATCAGCTTTTCGCCCTCATTATCTTCTGGAACTAACTTATCTCTAAAAGGTACATTGGGTTCGTAATATGGGCCACCACCATCACGGAAGGCTGGTAAGCAATTGTCTGGTGATACGATGGCAGTTGTTTCTTGCTGCTCGCGCTCGAATAATAGAAATACAAAAACTACAGTTGCGATAATAATTATCGCAACTGAGCCAATGATGAATTTTAACTTTGTATGATTCATTAGTTAAGACAATAACTTGAATGCGCTGTTCCACTGAAACATTTCTTGTGCACTTAGTTTGATATTTAGAAATGCCATTCTTTCTAGTAATCTACTTTGTTCAAGTGTACCAACCAAAATAGGATTATGATTGATGCTAGAGATTAGTCCCTTTACTTCGTTTAATGCATTCTCATCATTACCAGCGAAAAAGTGATCTATCTGAATTCCGTTTATCACTGGGTCATTGATTCTACTTGCAAAAATTGTATTGAAAGCCTTAATAACATGTGATTCAGAGAGAGTAGCCTGAAGCTGCTCTGCTGAACTAGTATCCCAGCCTGTAACTAGATCGCTATAGTCTTCGCTTAATGGATTAGAAATACTAATAACAATCTTACCTGCAACGCTTTCCTTGATTTCATTTGCAAGTTTCTGCTCTTCATTATACGGCAGTGCAAGAATAACGATATCGCTTGCATCTAGGAGATCTTTGATATCCTCAGCAACTACAATATTTTCTGAAGATAGTTCGCTCGCAAGTTCTTCTAATTTTTCTGTATTCCTTGAAAATATGTTAATTGAATTAGTCTCAAATAGAGATCTAGTTATAGCGCTACCCATGTTTCCTGTAGCACCAATTACACCAATATTTTTCATAAAATATTT
>JAGQLK010000234.1 GCA_020429485.1 Candidatus Dojkabacteria bacterium
TCCAAAAAAAATAAAAATACATGATCGTACTGCTTATTATTAATTAGTACATCATCAGGAAGCTCTCTTCCTATTGATTTTCCTGATAGCGATTTCACTAAAGTATTCGATATGTTTGCAAGAGAGTAATTTTCATATGTGGGCTTTCGAAACTTTTTGGAAAATATCGATTGGTTGACGTAATCAACAGAGTTCTGATTTATCATAAACTTATTATTCAATATCTTTTTATTTTACACCAATACAGTATCTGCCTGCCAGTACCCACTTGGAATTGAGTCAGCTAATAATTGAGCAAGTCTAACAGCAATAATTTCCCCATCGATAATAAATCCTGCTGGACAAAGTGGTGTATGACCTGCATAGTCTGGTAGATCATGTGCTTCATCTCCCAAGAACATACGCTTATTCTGTTGAGTGTATTGGTGAGCCAACTGTTTAAGCTGGGTTAATACTTTTCTGTACTCTGGTTCAAGAGTGAAATATACTAGTGGTACTGGGTGTTTTTGTACTTCAGCTATCCCAGGCAGGTAATCAAATTTGAATAATGGACCAGGAGGCAGAAGTATACTATCTAGCTCAAGAGCCGCTCCTCCTGCGCCTAGAGTCATAAATTCATATAATATGCCATGTGCAGGGAATCTATTATCCTGCTTCTTAGGTCTAAAGGAGTTAATAAATGCCTGCTTTGCTAACTCTTCTTCTAAATCACAGCCAAACCTGGCATTATTAATTACTGGAACCATGTGCTTTACCGCTGTAGATATTCCTGTTACTGCATAAGCAGGATGTGTATGGTTCTCTGTCTGTGATGCTCCGTAATGAAATGACTCTAAAAGTGCATCTAAATCATAACTACTTGGGAATTGCCACCATTGGTTACGTAGAAATATCTCACGATTAGACATCAGAGCTCGCTCTCCTATTTGAGCTAATTCAACAAGAGTAGTACTCAGATGTGTTGTTACATTATCTGCCCAGAAAGTTGGCCGATAATATTCCACACCATTCGATAATACTGTAGCTGCTAATGCATAGTGTAAATTATGATTCCATACTAATGCTCTCGATCTTTCTAGTGCGAATTGGAGAGTATCATACCCTTCAAGAATTGCTGCATCTTCAACAGTATCATTTCTTCTAATTGCTAAATCGAATGCATCTAAGTATTCGCGTGGTACTTCAGACATGTGTCGTAATTTTGGCTCGATTCTACCATATGTTTCAGTGATGGGCTATATGTATTTCTATTGGAACCAAGTAGGCATTCTCCAGCGCTCATCCGGAATTGCATCTGCTAAAACATTAGCAAGTGTCGTACCTACTACCTCCCCATCAATTTCAAAAGAAGCAGGACACATAGCAATATGACCGCTATAGTCAGGCATATTTGGTCTTCCAAGCCCATACATTCGCC
>JAGQLK010000235.1 GCA_020429485.1 Candidatus Dojkabacteria bacterium
TATTTCAACTGTCCTTCTCTTGGTCGGAGAAACAATTATATACCCTACAGCATTCTGTGAAAGAATATTTGCTGAAGTAAAGATAACTCCCTCCTTTGAATTTTTGTCGAACATTAAGTGCTGTACTCTGCCTGTAACTTCATTAAATTTAACAAAGGCTTTATCTGACCTATAATGAATATTATTAGAGATTACATATGTATCTTCCACAAAATCCTCTCCTATAAGATTTGAAAGTGATTGATATACATGTGTTGAGCCTGTCCTCCTAGTATTTGATTCTGAGACATAAATATTTCCATTCTTAGAAGCAATCATATCTACATCATAGTATCCTCTATATCCAAACTTAGAATACTTCTCACCAATAAAGTACCCGAAATCAATAATTGAAGCTAAAAATCTATCATTAAACACATTATCACCAATTTCCATTCCTTTAAAAACTCCCTGATCAGTAACAATTAGACCTCCGTAATATAAGAGTTCTATTTCACCATTCCCCTTGATTAAGTATTCAGTATTTGGGAAACCACCACCTACTTTAAGATTTACATTTACAAGATCTTCTACAACAATTGGAAATTGCACCCAATAATTATCCTTCGAAAGGATACTTTCTAATTTTTGCTGACAATTATGATATTCATTAGGAAGATCACCTTCTCGAAAAATTAGAACACCTGAACCTGAATGACCTTTATTTGTTTTTATTACTACACCTCTTTTCTTCAGATATTTGTTAGCTGCAATCCTAGATGCCTCAAATATCCCCATACAAATTAAACCTTCTGCTACTTGAAAATCCGGCTCTTCAATGCTTGTCATATGTGCCAGCTGCCTTATACCTGATTTACTGCCAAAAAAATTGACTGTCCAAGCTGCTTCATCAGTTGGAGATTCAGGAGTGACAACACTATACCCTTCTGCAATCAATCTATTTTTTAGCAAGTAAAATTGCTGAGAAGCTGAATAACTCTTAAGTGTTACCTGACTATACTCATCTAATATTTTCTTCAATTGCATAAAAAGCTTCTTATCATTGATCAAATCTGTGCAGATTTCACCTGTATGTTTTTCAGGAGAAAATAGATTAAGCGAATTGAACTGATATAGTGATTTTATGTATTCAACAAAATCTTGCTCTAACACATAAGGAGAAATAAATACCAATTCTTTTTCATCACATACTCCATGCAAATGTTGATCAGCTAACCGAGCATTTTCCTGAATTTCAAATGACTTCATTTTAAAGTCATTAAAGGAATCTATAAACTCCCAGATGTCTTCAGACATATTTGAGACATAAATAGTAACATTCTTCTTCATTAGGTGGGTGTGATTAATATGGATAATATTTTACTATAAATAATCCAATTTAAAAACAAGTATATTC
>JAGQLK010000236.1 GCA_020429485.1 Candidatus Dojkabacteria bacterium
ACTCAAAAAAGGATGTATAGTAATACCCCTCTATTGTCTTGATTCTCCAGATATCATCTTGAGTGATATCTGTTTCTAATGGTTCATACTCAGGAAGGGTTGTATATGTTCCACCAGTAGAATCTAGCTGAGTACCTATCAGAAGCTTGAAATCATCTTGTGTTACTGTTATCAACACTCCATCCACATTGAGGATAGCATTATATTCACTAGGTAAGGATATCTCAAAAGCGTTTTTAGTTTCATTGATTCCACTACCTGACATCTGCTTAAGTATAAATGATTGGTAGTCTTCACTGTGATCAGTATTATTAACTGAGTCCTGAGATAAATTATCGGGATAGTCTACTTGTATAGCATCTTCCTTCTCTGCCAGAAATAGGTAACCAACCACTATACCAATAATTCCAACCAAAACAATCAAGATTACTTTCTGCTTTGAACTCAACATTTACTTCTAGCTAAATTAGAATATAAATAACTCCTGTGAGATAAATTTATCACATTCTTCGATTCCTCCTTCGAGTAATTCTGTACAGTTCAGCTTGAAAATAACAAAATTATCGATAACATCTACTGTCGTTGTAGATGATGAACATGCTACTGCACCATCCCCATTAGGGCCATTACAGGTATCTTCAGCTTTGAGCTGGTACAGTGAACTATAATAATACAGATCACTACCTGGTTCGCTTTGAATTCTGTATAGTTCTTCTTCAGTGAAATTGGTAGCTAGTTCTTCTAAATCAGGCAATACGTAATATGATATACCGTGCCCTTCTGAATCTAAACTAAGCTCAGCAACAAAAGTATCTGAGTTAACCTCGAGTGCTGTCATGTCCTTATTTACATCCACTCTGTAGTAATCTGGTAGAGCAATATCCAATGCATCGTAATCATAAACACCAGGAACACTAGGCTGATTCAATGAGTATGTATCATAACTAGTAACGTTCATCTTTTTTACGACCTCATCGCAGAGCTCTACTTGATCCTCTTCACAACTAACATGTAGCTGGTCCAGGATACCCAGTCCACATGGAGTTGATATTTCAATAACATTGCCCCTATTACAAACCCCATCAAATGTAACATCATCTGTATAAAAGGTCTGTCCTTCAGAATTAGTCACTCTGTATATACTATCTGTTAATTGTTCTACTGATGCATATGAATTTGGCACAGCAACATGAACAATTGATATAGATAATTCTGTTTCTTCTAATAAAATTATTGATACATCTAAAGGACGATCACCCTCACCATAATCAATAATAGAATCCTGAGGGATTT
>JAGQLK010000237.1 GCA_020429485.1 Candidatus Dojkabacteria bacterium
AGCTATTGTCTAGTAATGTAAGTGCTGCTATTGATTTTGAGAGGCCGTCTTTCAAAAACAATAAATCGCGGGCATTCGCCCCCTTAGTGGCAACTCGACTTATCACTCTTTCCAAATCCGTAATACCATCAAGATGCTCATTTAATTTACTAAGAGTGTCTTCATCCTTAATCAATTCTTCTACGCTATCTAACCTTGTATCAATCTTTTTCTTATCAATAAGGGGTCTCAATATCCACTGTCGAAGGAGCCTCTGTCCCATAGGCGTTGAGCATTGATTTAATACGTCAAATAATGTTCTTGCCTCGCTGTTATTCTGGATAGGGAATAAGAGCTCTAAGTTTCTAATAGTAGACTGATCTAGAATCATGTAATCTTGACTATTTAGTCTTGAAAGTTTGGTAATGTGATTTAATTTAGTTTTCTGTGTATCAAGAAGATATCTATATATCTGCCCTGCTATAGTTATACCTGCAAATAGGTCTTCTACACCAAAGCCCTTTAAAGTTGTAACATTGAGTTCTTCAAGTAACAATTGTTGTGCCCCGGTATAACTAAACTCCCTATCTTCAACAAAGTAAAAGCTAATATTCGAAAATATATTCCTGATTTGATCAGCCATGCTCTGCGGAATAAGAAGTTCCGCTGGTCTAACTCTGTATATTTCTGTAATAAGTGAATTAGGTAATTCTTCATTATCTTTAGCTAATACATACTCACTTACCATAAATTCACCTGTACTTACATCCGAATATGCGAAGCCCCAGTGTGTATTACGGCCCTTATTTTCTTTATATAAACCTGCGATGTAATTATTATTTGATGTATCTAAGACATTTTCATCCATCAAAGTACCTGCTGTGATTACTTTTACTACTTCTCTATCTACAATTTTGCCTTGTTGTGCTTCTTCCATTTGCTCTGCAATCGCAACTTTTATTCCTGCTTTTACTAATTTGGGCAAGTAATTTTTTAGGGCATGGTATGGTATACCTGCCATATCTTGGCGATTTTCTCCCTTACCTCTACCTGTTAGGGTAATTCCTAGCACTCTCGATAGTTTCTTAGCATCATCGTCAAATCCTTCGTAAAAGTCACCCATTCGAAAAAGAAGCACACATTCTGGGTACTCTTTCTTGAGCTTATAATATTGTTGCATCATTGGAGTCATTGTTTGCTTCTCACTTTTTTAGTAAATTTATTATAGCATTAACAATTTACGGAAATACAAATTGAATATTAGTTATTTTTAGACTATAATTCATTTACCTATGCCGAAGTGGCGGAATTGG
>JAGQLK010000238.1 GCA_020429485.1 Candidatus Dojkabacteria bacterium
TAACAGAGGATCTACCAAGCCCAGATAAACCTTTCGGTAATAAGAACAGTGCGAGTGAAATCTATGATAGACATGGTAACCTACTCTATCGTGTTTTTGGTGAGGAAAATAGTGATCCTGTAAATATCGAAGAAGTACCTGAACTATTAAAATGGGCATTTATGTCTGCAGAAGATGCAGATTTCTATAAGCATCCAGGTGTTGATGTAACATCTATTATTAACTGTGGTTTCAGATATGTTAAAGACGGTTTTGCATCTTGCGGTGGAAGTACTATTACTCAGCAGCTAGTTAAACAGACTGCACTTACAGATGAAAGAAGTATTGAGAGAAAGGTAAAAGAAGTTATTTTGTCATTACAAATAGAACGAGAAAGAGATAAAGATGAGATCCTTGAAATGTATCTTACAGTTGCACCTGAGGGTAGTAACATTTATGGTATTACCAGAGCTGCAAAATTCTATTTCGGTAAAGAGTTAAGCGAATTAAACCTTGCAGAAATGGCTGTACTAGCCTCTATCCCACAGAATCCATCTAACCTATCTCCAACCAAATCAGCTAATCCTGAAGAAGCACAAGAGAGACTAACAATCAGAATGAACTATGTTCTGGATCAGATGGAAAGATATATGGATCAGATTAATGATGATATTAAGGATAAAACTGGAGAAGAAAATGCACTTACTCAAGAGATGATTGATGAGGCAAGAGAAACGGAACTAGTTTATCGAGAGCCTGTATTTGAAATCGAAGCACCACATTTCGTATTCTATGCTCAAAAACTATTACAAGAACGTAACTATAATAATGGTGTGCCTTTTACACTAGCTGAACTGGAAACAGGTGGTTATAAAATAACAACTACATTAGATATTGATTATCAAGCAATTGCTGAAGAACAGGTAAATAAGGGTGTGAGTGATTATGGAAGTAGATACGGCGGTAACAATGCTGCTTTAGTTTCTCTTAATCCAAAGACAGGTGAAGTATTAGCAATGGCTGGTTCTAAAGATTATTTTGGATCTCCACAGCCAGAGGGTTGTACCCTTGGCGTCAATTGTCAATTTGAACCTAATGTAAATATTGTAGATACTCTTCAGTCACCAGGTTCTTCTATGAAGCCGATGGTTTATTACATGGCTATAATGGATGGATTAATCACACCTGGCTCTCAATTGGCAGACGTTCCAATTCAGATTGGTAACTACAATCCTAAGAACTATGAAGGTGGTTTTGTTGGTATTCAATCTGCAAGATGGATGCTTAGAG
>JAGQLK010000239.1 GCA_020429485.1 Candidatus Dojkabacteria bacterium
TATCAAAGTTGATGGTAGTCCAAGAGGAATGGATGATGTATCAGTTACAACAACTACGCTCAAAAGAG
This sequence comes from Candidatus Dojkabacteria bacterium, assembly GCA_020429485.1. GTDB lineage: Bacteria > Patescibacteriota > Dojkabacteria > B142 > OLB20 > JAGQLK01. The sequence goes on from JAGQLK010000239.1 coordinate 69, forward strand.
GATGCTCTATTGGAGCTGGTAGCGTTATTCTACCAGGAGTAACTATAGGTGAGTTCGCTATGGTTGGAGCAGGATCTGTTGTAACAAAGGATATACCACCATTTACTCTCTATTTCGGTAATCCAGCAAAATTTATTCGCAGAATAGATGAAAAAGGCGAAGCAGTTTCTTGATATTTTAGATTTTTAATATGTATAAAAACAAACGTATTTCAGTATCTATACCTGCCTATAACGAAGAGAAATTAATTTCAGAAACAGTGGCTTCGATGCCAGACTTCGTAGATTTTATAATAGCCGTAAATGACAAAAGCACTGATAATACTCTAGAAGTTCTTAATAATATCAAGAACGAAAAGCTACATGTGATTGATGCAGAACAAAATGGTGGAGTTGGTGCATCAATCTTAAAGGGCCACAAAAAAGGTGTGGAATTGGGGGCTGATATACTAGTAGTCATGGCGGGCGATAATCAGATGGATCCTCAATATCTACCTATTCTTCTTGATGAGGTGATAGAAAACGGAGCTGGATATGCAAAAGGAAATAGATTCCGACATCATAAGGAACTTAAAGATATGCCTAAGACTAGATTGATTGGAAACGTATTCACATCTATTCTAACGAAAATCGCTTCTGGTTACTGGTCGATTTCAGATCCACTCAATGGTTACACAGCTATGACTTCTGATACATACAAAAGCCTAGATCTTAAAAACATCAATGAGAGATATGGATTTGAATTATCCTTATTTTTAGAGATGTCTTTCCAAAGAACTGTTATTCATGACGTGTTTATCCCCGCAAAATACAATACTGAGGTTTCTACTATTAAAATTTTTAGAGATAGTAAACTGGCGCTTATGGTATTAGGTAAAGGGTTTATGCGCAGAGTTTATTTTCAGCACATACTACTTAATTTCAGTTCAATTGGATTATTTACAATAGTTGGATTACTTAGTGTTGGGTTTGGCTCAATCTTGAGCATACTCCTTATAATCTATAGCTATGGTGAGAACATGCCATCTCCAGCTACTGTAATGTTAGCTGTTGTTCCTATTATTCTTGGGACACAATTCTTATTACAAGCAATTCAATTAGACATTGTTAATGAACCTAAATAAAACAATAAAGCAAGTTAAGCACATAATTGGCTTGGCTATGTCAGAGAAATATTA
>JAGQLK010000023.1 GCA_020429485.1 Candidatus Dojkabacteria bacterium
GGAGATGACTATGAGTATGTATACAGATCCTGAAACAAGACTGAATCTAATTCAGCCCGAGGTTCAGTATCCTACTAATGGTCTGTGTTTGCGAAAAGAGATAAACACATACAACTAGTAATATTGTGAGATCCCGAATTAAGTTCGGGATCCACCAGTTGTATTCACTCGCTGGTGCTCGTGAACATCTGGTGGAGATGGCGGGAATCGAACCCGCGTCCAAAAAATCCATTGAAATACAGTGTACAAGCGTAGGGGGTCTGTTTCAGACAACAGTGGATAAAGACCCACAAAAACCCAAAGTTGACCGTTTACCTAAGTCTTTGATTAAGGTAGCAAACGAATACAATAATCTGCATCCTGACTAATGAACCTCAAGATAATCCCCATCAGGAGAGAGTGTTATCCGAGGGATAGCGAGACCGTTAGGTCTCAAGCTAACAGCTATTAAGCAAAGTTTAGAGCTGGTGCAGCAAAGAAATTCTCTACTTTAGCAGCTAGTTTGCTTAGTAAGCTTTGTGAATTATTTTCGACGCTTAGAAACGTTCTCGTATAAAGCTACGAGTGATATGACTTTTTTAACGAAGCTGTCATAGCAAAAGCTTCGGCTTGCCGCAAATCGCTGGTATTTTCTGTCGAAGCCGATCATCCCCTCCTTCGCTATAATTCTGCATAAGCTGAATTATTCTCTGAGGGGCACGTCTTAATATTTCAAACTAAATAGTTCCTGTACCTAGAATGAATAAGACATGCCCCTCAAAGCTCATTATTTATGAGGAACAAAGGAGCAAAACAAATACTCTCGAAAAACCAAGGGCTTGTCCTGCTTTGCTCGAACATAGTGAGAGCGAAGGAGGGAATCACCAGACAGTTTTCAAAGAACGTATGTAATTATATCACATGCCTATCGCAAATATTCACTAATTATTAATGAGTATTTTGGATAGCCGAAAAGATACATACATCAACCGAAAAAGGAATAAGTTCATACGCGTCTCGTATGTATTCGCACTCTTCTTGGCTACCACCTAAAGGCTTAACGCCCGTTAGGATTTTGTGCCCGAAGGCTGTAAACGTCACTCATCAACTGCTCAGCAGTCCGCTCTTCAAGCGAATAAATCTGCGCCCCTAATTGGACATACAGATTCAACTGCTCATCGTTGCAGGGTACACCATCTTTGTTGGCGAAAATCATCCGACACATGGAATCAATATCGGTATCTAAATACCATTGAGCCCAATCGTCAAACGAGATCCACGGAGATGCTTCTAAAATCAATGAACAAAAAGCCACCGATCTCCATTCGGAAAAAGCGGCCGTCGCACTGGTCGGAGTTCTGCCGTTGATGGCATAATCCAAACATACAGCCGAAACCTCATTCCATTGGGCATATCCGCGCCTTTCGCCAGTGGGAGTTGTGTAGCCGACACCAAGTCCTTGTTTCCAAGTCATGGTCTCGTTACCAACAATGAACGGGTTGATCATTTCAAACGGGTGATCAGCGACGACATGAATGGTTTCGTGCCCGGCGGTGTTATCAACATGGTCATTACCACGAGCCAAAAACGGTCGGTCAAACATAACCTCTTCGCGCTCTTCGATCGTCTCCGCCTTCGCGTCAAGATCACCAATCGTCATGAAGATCATGTTGGTATCAGAACCCAGAACAGAAGCTACATGATGAACACGGTTAGTGATTATTGACTGTTGTTCGGGAGTAAAGCCGGTCGCGAAAATAACTTGCGGTTGAACAGGCGCATTGCCAAAGGTCCTGCTGAGCGAAACCAGAGAGGGGTTACCCGGGAGCGGGATAGAGATATCCGCTTCCTGAGAAGTCTGCCCACCTCCGGAGAGCAAAGCGAGAATAACTAAAGCACCAAAGCCCACAAGGACTAAAGCGCCAACAGCGTAGTGCCACAAAGGGCGTTGTTTATTTGTGCCTTTACGGCGTTTACGAGAGTTTGCCATGATAGAATTCCTCCTTCACATAGCTAGGGGTGTGAATTAACACACGGTTTATGGTTGATACGGTTCATCGAAGTTGAATCCCCATTCCTGACTATTCGCCCGATATCCAGAGAGAGGAATTCAACAATTCGATTTTTTACGATGTTGTATCTTTTCGGTTTTAAAGAACTTATATAGCAATATAATATATAATTACTATATATGCACATTATATCAAATAATCTCTAAAATATCAACCGCAGAAGACGAAAAGGCTTGACAGACATATTTTATCAGTGATCTCTATTGTTGGGAAGTTGGGGTTAAGGATCCTTGCGCGCTCATCTGATTGTATCCTTCTTGTATAGTTACTGAAAATGAATGATTACCGCATTCGTCAGCTCTCGAAAGTACAAAGTCAATCTGGTCAATATCGTCAACTCCTTCGATTCTTACACCACAAGACAGCACCTCATCTGCAAAATGAACCAATACAGCTGCTCTCTCCTCTGTTAGTGTTTCTGTTACATCTTGATCAACTATAACTACTTCAGCTAATTGATCTTCATACCCTACTGGGAAAGTCATGGCATCACACTCTTGTGCAAATCCTAATCGATAATGCATCTGACCTTGATGGTCATTTGCTATTAGCGCTTCTACCCCATCTTGAGGTAAATATTCCTGTCTAATTAACTTGCTAAGAATATTAACCAGACAATGCTTCAAGGGGAAATACCCAAACGCAGTAGCATTAAAGTTTTCCTGACCTGCTATGAGTGCGTGATCTATAAGTGTTTGTAGCAGCTGGGAAACTCTTTCAGGGTGAGTTTGATAGATAGATTGGTAGGTTAATTCACCTATTTGGAAATATGACATGTTGGAGCACTATCAAAAGTATTTAGCTCATACTACCACGTCTATAATTTAGAGAACAATCTCAAGCTAGTCATATAATACAAGAGTTTTTAGCTCGATGTTTAAATATTCTATACAGTATGTAATCAATGAAACAAAATTAGTATTGTTCTAATGAGTTGAAAAATTGTTGAACGAACTCTATACACATGCTGCTCTCCTCCTCTGTATCAAGAGCACATTCAATATCAATTTCTATCCAAGATTTTTCTTCATTTTCTGGTGAAAATGCAGGGAAGATACTACCATTTACAAATGAAACATTATATTCCCAATCCATCTGTACTTCCTGCGCATTCTCTTCAACTCCGAGTGTCATTGTCACTTCATCTGGAGAAATGTACTCTGATACAAGAGTACCTTCGGGAATGATAAATAGGTATCTGCCTAGAGGTTCTATATAAGAAAAATCAGGTCTACTTCCAAATCTGATTTCATTAATTCCATCCGGAGATCCATATGTAAGCACAGTTGGATTATCGAAATCATAAGTAAAAGAACCTGGTCCATACCCAAAAGGACATGGATCATTTACGACTTTCAATACATTTTCCCCTCCATCAGTTAAAGTTAAACTCTTTACCTTTGTATATGTCTGCGCCCAACTGCACCACTCACCTACTTCTGCCACTGTTACATTTACTTCCCAACCAACGGGATGCATAAAGCTAATTGCATCTGAGTTATACTCTTCATATTCATAGTATGTCTGCTCTTCAGGTATAGCAGTTTGCTCAGGTTCAGTTGAAACCACAACAGTCTCTGTTGGAGTTACTGTAATTTGTTCGTTACTTTCATCTTTTTTCAATGCAAGCACAACGCTTATAATCAAAACCACAACTACACAAAAAATCATACTTACAAACAATATAAAACCATATCTAACTGGGGTAGATTTTACTTCACTAGGTTTGGATGAACCTGGTTCGATAGGCGTATTCATTTGCTGTTCCATAATTATGAAAGATGAATTAACTTAAAACTCTCTTAATATATCCTACTAAAGCGTTGACTAATAATAAAGCTATGCAATAAAAAATCAAAATATACGCTTCGGAATAAAAAGATGAATAATCAATGTTCACTGATAGAATATATTCCAATGCATTATTTGCATAATATGCAGGAAATAGCTTACCAATTAACTGTGCACCAATTGGTAGCTTGTCATATGTTACTACCATTCCTGAAAATAGAAATGATGGTATCAAAATGAGTGGAACAAACGGGATAACTTGATCTTCTCGAGAAGTTAAATTTGATACTAATAAGCCAATTAAGACTGATGCTATTGCCATAAGCCAAGATATATACGTCACTGCTATTATCTTTTCGATACTATAGTCAAAACTAAACACATTGATCATGGTTATTACTATGAGCACAACTTGTATAGTTGCAATTGCAAGATATCCAATTAAGTATCCCAGTGTCATAGAAAGATTATTAATACCAGTAAGGTAAATCCTATCCAGTGTATTATTTCTCTTCTCTCCAACCCAAACTAGAACTGATAGGATAAATGTCACAAATTGAACTAAGAACACTGAGACTGGTACTGCGTATACTTCCTGGTTTTGCAAAGTACTTGGTAATGCATCAAAGAAAATTGAGACTAAAAAGATATACCCAACAGGGATAAAGAAGCTCAAAAAGATAAGCTGTTTATCATTAATGGTCTGTTTAATTATTCTTCTGCTAATAATAAGTGCTTTCATTTATTCTATAGCTTCATAAAAGAATTCTTCTATTGGAACTGATATCTCTGATTTACTAATATTTTTTATTAACTTTCCTTCTTTCATTAGTAGTATCTTATCCGCATAATTACTCTCATCAAATTGATGTGTTGTTATTATCACCAAGCGATCTTCTTTTACATATGATTTAAGATAGTCCCAAATATTTTTCCTTAACTCTGGCTCTATTCCTACAGTTGGTTCATCTAAAAATAGTATTTTTGGTTCATTTAGCAATGTAATTGCCAATGAGACCTTCTTTTTTGTTCCTCCAGATAGATTTCCTACTTTTCTTTTAACATGTTCTTCAAGTTTCAATAGCTCAATAACCGAATCAATTCTTGCTTCTCTATTCTTGATTCTCAATAAGTCTGCGAAGAATGCCAAATTATCTCTCACAGAAAGATTCTCATACATACCTAATTCTTGAGGGACATAACCTAGTTGGGCATATTCTTGAGTGCTTAGATGACTTGGAGACTTGCCGAATATTTTAACCTCGCCTTGAGTAGCTTTGGTAATGCCAGTCAACAGCTTGATAAATGTTGACTTTCCAGCGCCATTTGGTCCCATTAAGGCATAAATGTTATTTTTCTGAAAAGAAACAGATACTGAATCTACTGCTCTTACCTTCCCATAGCTTTTGCTAACGTTAATTGCTTCTACTAAATTTTCCATTTCTTTAAAATTACATAATTTCATACTAATTGAAAAAACAACATAATGCTAGCTTGTTAGATAGCTTAGTTTCGCTTATGTTTGTTCCATTTAAACTTTAAAGCTATACTAAACAAAGTTTTTAATACAATTACTATGGCCCTTGAAATAGAAGTTAAAATCTTAGAAATAGATCCCAAATCTGTGAAAGCTAAATTAATTGAAATAGGAGCTAAAGAGCAGTTCGCAGGAAACATTCACGTAATCTACTTTGTTAGACCTGAAGAGCGAACCAGCCCAGATAGAAGCCTACTTAGAATCAGACAATATGAAGGTCAACAAATCCAGATGACTTATAAGCAGAACATTCCTGATAAAGATGCCAAAGTGCAAAATGAATTTGAAATAGAAGTGAATGATTTTCAGAAGGCTACAGAGCTGATTCTAGCCCTAGGATTTGAAATACTTGAAGAATACACAAAGTATATGGCCACATATGAGCTTGAGGATGCAAGAATCGATATCGAGAAGTATGACAAAATACCTCATAATGCAGAAATCGAAGGCAGATCTAAAGAAGTAATAGAAAAATATGTAGAACTGCTTGAGCTTGAACCAGAAATGGTAAAACCTTGGTCTGAGAAAGAGCTTTTCAAACACTACGGTGTTCCAAAGCCATAATATAGTAATATCTAGTTCATATTGTTATAATCCGAGCATATTATTGATAGCAAATGATTGACCAAGGTCCTATCACACCACAACCAGGCAAAAGCTTGGAAGAGACTTATCCTGCTGCAGACGGTTATGATTGGAATAGGTTTAAAGAAATTCGTATAAGTTTGGGGTTTGCTACAGATATTTTTACAAGAAGACACATCATTGTATTTAATGATATTCTTGCCCAGTGTCAAGCAGACCAACTTCCTGTAAACTTATTATTGCAATACATCGATCCCCGTAGCCGTGCAGATGTTGGTGGTGAATCATACAGAACTACGTTAGGTTATTTTTTAGAGTCTGAGGCAATACGTTTTCAATCAAGAGATGGTGTTGAAAAAGCAGGAATTATTGAGCATCTACATAATATAGATGCTACTAGAATGAATATCATTGCAATATCGGGCGCACAACATCCCAATCTGTGGAATGCCGAGAGAGAAATCTATCTAGAAACACCACTTCCAACAGACTCAACATCAAATCCTGCAGAACTTTATCTAGATGCTGTTGGAGAACTATTGGACTATATTGAAGCTTCATATGTGCCAGAAGAAGTAACCCATTATCTACTTCATAGATATAGAGAAGCAGAATATGCTCTAACCAACAATATTGGGAGAGGCCACCAGCCACTTTCAGATGCACAACGCGATCACCTAGAAAGGACTCTTGTGTATTTAGGAAATGGTTTAGACAGATATCAGGTAGAATACTAATTTCAATCTAATTTCCATTTTACATAGTGTATATATTCAATGTATAATCTGCGTTATTCATTTAATATATATCATGTCAGATTTAGCACCTGTAAGATTATCAGTAGAAGAGATGTACCCTACTGTTCATGGATATGATTGGGAAACATTTGCTGCTAAGCGAATGGAATTTAGCCCTGCAGAAGGTATCTTCACTGACCGAATGATTCATGGTTACCAGCAAATAGTAGACAAAGTAAGAACAGGCGAAGCTAACTATACTGATATGGCCAACCTTCTTACAGTAGGTAACGATAGACCCGTCTTAGGTGTTACCCCACTGCGTACACTCGGATATTTTCTAGGACAACCAGCAGAGAGACTGATTGATGCACGTGGTTTAGATATGCATATATTTTTTGGATTAAGACAAGCGTACACTGATGCTACCAGGCCTATTCTTCAGCATGCTCAAACTCTAAACGGGGAAGTAATCACTGGTGATACACATTCTCAGGTTGCGTGTTGTGCAGTTGATGCATTGAGCTACATAGAAAGTAGTTTCAGTGATGCAGATATCAACTTCTATCTTATGCATAGAGCGGCTGAACTTTCTAGAGGTATTCACTATGGTGTACATCCTTTTGGTAAACCACTGAGTAACAGAGGTCTTTCTGAACTTTCAACTTCACTTAGCTATATAGAATATGCACAGACAAAATACCGCCAGTATTAATATCTAAAAGCTATGAATATTCTTTTAATACATTCATCAGATAATAAGTTAGAAGCAAATAAGTTCAGAGCAGAAAATGCTCATAAGCATTATATATATTCGCTTTCTTACATCGAAGAAGCTGAAGAAACTGCTTCTATCACATCGTATATTGAACGCCAGATTCAAAAGGCTAAAAGCCTCTACTCTATAGACCAAGTTCATTATTTATAACCATTTATAGTAAAATAAGATAAATAAATTTTTATCCTATATTTACATGTATAAAATCGGTATTGTTGGCCTTGGTATTATGGGTCGTGGAATGGCAGATAACTTTCTCAAGAATGACTTTGAAGTATTCCTCTGGAATAGAACACGCTCAGTAGCTGAAGACTTCGAAGAAAATGGTGCTGTAGTTTGCGATTCACCTAAGGAAGTAGCCCAGAAAGCTGATATTATTTTCGAAGTTACTGCTAATAATGAATCATCAAAAGCTGTCTGGACAGGAGACCAAGGAATTTTAGCCGGTGCAACACCAGAAAAGATACTTATTGTTTCGGCAACATTATCCATCAATTGGACTGATGAATTAATCAAGACCTGCCAAGACTCTTCATTCCAAATACTTGATATCCCATTAACAGGCGGACGAATTGGTGCAGAGACTGGAAATATGACACTGCTATGTGGTGGAGATGAAAACTTGATTGAAGAATTAGGGTCTGTTTTTGAGGCTATTGCTGGAAATGTTTTCTACTTTGGACCTGCAGGTCATGGCATGAGATACAAACTATTGCTAAACTTCTTACAAGCTTCACACGTAATCGCTTTTGGACAAGCCATGCAGATAGCCAAGGAAAATAATATGGATTTAGAGAAGGTAGCTGAAGGTTTGGCTTATAGACCAGGAGGCGTTATCACGGAAATTTCTAAAAAAACATACTTCGAAGACCCTGACCCAATAACATTCTCTATTGAATGGATTACCAAAGATCTATCTTATGCTAAAGAATTTGCTGATAAACTTGATGTGAATGTTCTAGATGCTGTCTTAGCAAGGTATCAGGAAGCAATGAAAAAAGGTTATTCTGATAAAGACTGGGCAAGTATAAATACTATACTCTAGTTAAGCATTAGCCCAGATATGCTGAGGAATAGTACTCCATCCAGATAGTATTTCTTGCATGGTTTGTTTTCCTTCTTCGTGTCTATGTGCAACTAGCTTAACGCTAGATGTAGGGTGTACGGCAACTTCCGCTGCATCTCTAGCAATAACGGAGAAAAGAATTGGACTACCAACCGCTTCGCTTCCGGTGCTCTTAAAAGCTGCTAATGTATTTTTCGTAGAAGTTTGAAATCCAGTCAAGCCTGTACCTCCTCCACCCCGCATGACATCTCCACCTTTCATTCCACCCCCACCCATAAACAAATTTTGTCCAAAATCAACGGAACCTCCGTAACTAGGGGACGATTGCGATAATTGCAACTGCGCTAACAAAGTATTTAAATCAAGGTTTGGTAACTTAATCTTTTGTAAATAGTTATTAACAGTATGATATGTTTTATAAAATTGTACAGCAACGAGCCCACTACCATTCAACGCACCGGCTTCCTCCATTGCTTCTTTTCTCTCTTCCCTCAAAGCATGCATTTTTAATACCATAGTTTCATCTTCATGTTCTGGTAGATGTATTCCTTCTATTGCACGAGTAGCCATCAATGGAACACCTGGTTCAGCCCATTCATTTAAGATCAGCCAATTGACTAATCCAAGTTGCCCTCTTCCACCAGAGTATCCTGTTGAAGTCCCGTGTACAAAGTCACCAAACGCAGATACTTCATTCATCACTGTAACTGTAGCAAGATGGTACTCTACTGCTCCAAGCTCTGGAATATATCTAGGAGGAGGTGCAAATAGATTAATATTAAATCTACCTTCATTTACAATATATGCAGGCACTGGTAATCCTTCTTCCTGGCGAAGCATAACTCTATGTGATTTATTATCTTCAGTCCCCTCGCCCATAAATACTGATGCTCCTAATATCCCATGATTATCAGTCTCAATTCCTAATATAGTATTATCTGGAGAAACAATAAGTTCCTGGTTTCTTAATTGCATCTTTACTTGTGGAAGTGTATCTACTCCGAATTTATGAAGATATTCTCGTGCTTTTTCAGGTAATGGTAATCTATTTAATAGGCTAGCCCAAATAGGAAGCGATGAAGCCCTTAATGCGGCAGTTTCGATAGTTCCACCGGTCAATCTGGTGAATTTACTTGGATCAAAATTATCAGCTGTTTCGCTCATTACTTACCAAATTAATAGCTTATAGTATTATATATTAAAGCTATAAAAAATACTAGCAAAACCTTTGTAGAGCGTACCTTTACCAAAGTTATATCTTAGATATTCACTTTTTATATATTACTCACACTCTTCTGATATAATCCTGCTAAAGTTTTTCGCATATGAGTTTTCAAAGTCCAGATCTAGCTAAACAGTATCTACAAACACCAGGCTTACCACTTGTTTACACAAGAACACGACGAGGTGCTGTACCAACTATTGGTTTCGAATTTCCTCCTGATGCAGATGAATACGGAGGTTATAATACTACCACTCTTGAAGTTACAGCATTGAATAATGATACTAATACTGGCAATTCCGAATTACTAAGAGCAATTAGAAGCGGAGAAAGAAATAACACATTATCACTTAACTTAGGAATGGAGACTGACGCTGTAAATCTAGCTGGATTTATGCAGAGAATGATGGGGATTGCAGATACTGACTTTGATGGTGTTCAACCATTTGTACACCATCTCATAAGCAACTTGCCGAATGTTGTTTTCAGTTTAGAAAATGGTATTCGTTTTACAAGTAATGGATTTATAGATGAGCATACTAATTACATTCCAGATGGTAATTCAATTATTCTCAATGGGCAACGTATCGAGCATCAGCCAGTAACTGAATTTAGATGTCCTTTCTATCTTTTAGATCAAGTTACTAATACTACTTTTGCACGGTTTGGAATAGCTGTAAGAGTAGAACAAGGTGTGGGCTTCTCGGATATAGATATGCGTCTTAGAGAACTAATTCACAACCAGCAACTTACACAAGCAAGCATAAGAACGTTACTAAGTTTGACATGGTCAGTTTATGATTTCAGCAATATTGACTCATTAGATATCTAAATTCCTTGATTATAGCTAGTAGCTGCTGATATAATTCGCCACAAATAATATTTCATAGTAATTAAGTAAATGTCAGAACAAAAACCAATAGAGGTAGCACACTTACCAAGTAATTTCAGACAATATCTTCAGACCAACGGTGAGCCTCTTATGTTCTACGAATACTTTCGAGGCAGACCCGGAGGATTCTTTGCTCTGGAATTATCAGTGAGAGACAATGGTGAATCCGTATATAATTCTGCTTATGTTACATATGATTTCCCTCAACAAGGCCCAAACGGCATACATGAACAAGTATTTCATCCAAATGCACTGCAAGTAGGCTTAATCTTAGGGACTGAGTTACCACATGACAATTACTTTATGATGGGAGATGCTTTAAGTGAAGAGTTTTTACCAGAAGATCACGACTATGATGATGAATATGCAGATTCTGTTGAGGCCGGCATCCAATCTATACTAGAAGCAATGTATATCGGCATGCCAACACTTATGTTAAATGATCCAAATATGATTCAAATTGTATCAGGATTTAGTAATGATGCTCTAGTTATAACAAATGACGGCGCATATATGGGGGATACCCAAGTTGATGTTGGATTTGGTAGAGAAAACTTGATCAGACTACCTCTAATTATTGCTGATCAG
>JAGQLK010000240.1 GCA_020429485.1 Candidatus Dojkabacteria bacterium
TTGGGTTGGCTGAACGACTGCATTTTGTTGATTGGGATTATTGGATTCAACTTCATTATCTCTTAATAGTATGACTACTGTAATTATTAGAATTAAACTTACGAAGGCAGCAGCTACAATTACCGCTGTCTTTTTGTAAGAAACTTTGCTTATTGAATTTGGTTGAATTTGAGCTTGTGTTTGTATTGTTTGTTGCATACTGATTATCAATTATTCGATAAACTATCTATAATTCTATTTGATATTGAATCACTCACATTTTCAAACTCTAAAAAGGCATATGATTTCTCTTGCGAACTAGTGTCTACTAGAAATACGGTTATCTGATGATTCGTATTACTATTAATTCCATAAGTTTCATACGCTACTCCATTAGTATTTGTATCAGACTTGATCAATAACAAATCAAAATCATCAGAGGGATAAGAGCCAAAATATGTCAATCTATCTAGTGCTGCTTCTTTATAGTCCCCCTGTAGAATGGTATGGTCGTATCTGATGAAACTGTTCCCTTCAGATGCGATAAAGTTATATGCTCCACCATTTATTTCGTCTGTTTCGATAAGCCAACTGGTGGGATACATAAAGCTGATTCCTTCACTATTATAATCTGAATAATCAATATTTTGAGTTGTTATAAGGTTCAAATCTTCTTCATTAGCTTCAAGACTATTTGAATTTGCATCTGCAATAGAATGCTCAGTCTCATCGAGATCAATATAAAACACAGCCGAGCTAAATGTTACAATTAGTATTGAAAGCAACATAATAATTAACTTAGTATTTTTTTTCATCATAAAAAGTAAAATTTAATTTACTACCTCTTAGTAACATTTCTGCAAAATACCTGCATTGTATCTCAATACAAAAAGTAGCTATTTCTAGCTACTTTTTATTATTTTTTCTATCTAAAGCTCTGTATTATTTCTAAAGCATCTAGATAATCGTCATTACTACCATTGTTTTTGACAGAGATAGAGAAGACTCCATAGTCTGTTAATGTCCAATCGAA
>JAGQLK010000241.1 GCA_020429485.1 Candidatus Dojkabacteria bacterium
AACACCTTTGTTCGGCTCTTTACCGAATATCTTTTTAACCGTCTCCTGTACGAGCGGGATACGGGTAGAACCACCAACGAGTATGACTTCGTCTATCTCGTTAGCGCTGAATCCGGAATCTTCGAGAGCTTTCTTACACGGCCCGACAGTCCTCTCAACGAGGTCACTGATGAGCTGTTCGAACTTCGCGCGGGTTATTGTCTCGAGGAGGAACTTAGCTCCGTCCTGAGTAGCCGTGATGTACGGAATATTTATTTCCGTCGAAGTCGATGAAGAGAGCGTCTTCTTAGCGGTTTCAGCTGCTTCTTTCAATCTTTGAAGAGCGATCGGGTCCTTGCGGAGATCGACGCCTTCTTTTTTCTGGAATTCGTCGGCGAGGTAATCAATTAACACCTGGTCAAAGTCATCACCACCGAGGTGACCGTCACCGTTAGTGGATTTTACTTCGAATACACCGTCACCGAGTTCCAGTATACTTATGTCGAATGTACCACCGCCAAGGTCATACACAGCGACTTTTTCGTTTGCTTTTTTCTTATCGAGACCGTATGCAAGCGCTGCTGCCGTCGGCTCGTTGATAATACGTTTTACATCTAATCCTGCGATCTTACCGGCGTCTTTTGTTGCCTGCCTTTGCGAGTCATTGAAGTAAGCAGGAACGGTGATGACGGCTTCCGTCACGGGCTGCCCTAGATAGTCTTCCGCGGTCTTCTTCAT
>JAGQLK010000242.1 GCA_020429485.1 Candidatus Dojkabacteria bacterium
TTGATCAGTATCCTCAGCAGTTTCTTCCGTGGTATCAGTAATCTGCGAAGCAGATGCTTCAGGATCTAGATAAGTGATAATTAGATATACAATACCAACTAACCCTATTATTAGGGCTAGTATGAACATTACTATCAATACGATTGTATTTTTATTCACCTCTTTCTCCAAACCTATAGTTAAATTCTGATATTATATATAATACTATTATATCATAATTATAGTCATTATTATACATATAATTTACTAACCTCTATAAGTAAATATTTACACTAATGCTATAATCAACTGATACAAGTTACTTTATCGTGAGAAAGTTCATTTTCTTAACAATTTCATTAATATTTTTTGTTGCAGCAGTTGTTTTCACAGCTGTATTTTTATATTCCAATTCAACCAAACCAGTCACAAGTCGATCTGATGAATTATATCTAGCAGCAAGTGATGTTGCTAGTATAAAAGCAGAAGATCTGATTATTGCCCAAGCACAAACTCAAACGCAGGTAGAAGTGGATATACTGGAGCTAACTATAAAAGAAAGCAAAAATCGAAATGCAGCAAAAATATTAGAGTCTGCTGACTTTGTATTCCAACTCAAAAATACTGGCTCAGTTCCTATAACAAACATGCAGTTTAGCGCCATTTTTGACCAGAGCAGGCTTAAATAC
>JAGQLK010000243.1 GCA_020429485.1 Candidatus Dojkabacteria bacterium
CGGGACCGCTCCAACACATCCGCAATCAGCGGGTCCTTCTTCCACTTCTCGTGCCACGTGCTGCGCGCGCAGGTCTCCCCTCGGCCCCACACCGTCTCCTCAGAGACGCCCGCTAGGGTCACATCCACGAGCGCAATGATGGTGTCCTTCTTCTTGCGCTCGTGCTGCTGGCCGTTCAGCCTCTGCAATTCGGCGAAGATGGCGCTCTTCCACCCATCCTGCCGCAATGAGGAATCAGGTACCGATTGCATACCGAAAGATTTCAGCTTTCAAAGGACAAGCGGGCGCAAGCCCGCCCCGCCGTGCGCCGCGTCATTCCGTGGCTACACGAATCGCCTACACATCCACATAGCGCATGATCTCGGCGCGCCCCGTGCCGCCGGCCGCCAGGTTGATCGTCACCTTGCACGCCGATCCGGACGCAATGACCAGCGCCATCTCCGTGCGCAGGGAGGCGAAGATCTTGTCCACACGCCGTTCGGCGTCAAACAGCGCCGAGTCCAACTCGGCGTGGAAGTCGAACCCCTGTAGGGGCAACAGGGGCTTATTGTCGGTCGTGCTCACGTGCAACCCTCCGCCGGCGACTCCGCCGTGCATCACCCACATACATCGCAAATCCACTCACTGCAAACGTA
>JAGQLK010000244.1 GCA_020429485.1 Candidatus Dojkabacteria bacterium
CATTATCGAAGCCAACGGACTGCCGGACCATGAGCACGGGCAGTTCCCGAATCGACGGAACCCGAACCGTATCAGTCCACAGCGGTATCGCTATCGAGTTCCCGCCAATCCGGAGGTGGCGGAGAAGATCACGCCTTTCGGTTTGCAGCCGTTTGGCATCGCAGTGAATGGTGTCGTGTTCGATCCGGGAGCGGCTGAGTTCTGGCGGCGTGACCCGCGTTCGGGGTGGCAATATGAGGCACTCTCCGGTGCCGTCGACTTGGGGATGGATGTGAATCATGCTCATGTCCAGCCAACCGGTGCATATCACTATCACGGCATTCCCACAAAGCTGATTGAGAAGCTCGGCGGGAATGATGAAGACATGCTCCTGCTCGGATGGGCAGCAGACGGCTTTCCGATCTACGCGCCGAATGCCTACGTCGATGCGGACGATCCGGAGAGTGGCCTGAAGCCGATGACGTCGAGCTACCAGATCAAGCGAGGGACGCGGCCGGGCGGTCCGGGCGGCAAGTACGACGGCTCATTCGTTCAGGACTGGGAGTACATCGAAGAGCTGGGGGATCTGGATGAGTGCAATGGTCGATTTGGCGTGACACCT
>JAGQLK010000245.1 GCA_020429485.1 Candidatus Dojkabacteria bacterium
CTCACTATTCGCACAAAATACAAGCATTTTGTAAGCAAAAGTATCTTGATTTTCTTTACACTCATTCTTCGCGTAGAAAATCTAAGTCGAACCTTATTTTACATCAAATGCACCTAACAGGACTCCCTGTCTATCGACAGATAGAGAACCTGTTGATTAGATAAAAATATTTTATACTCTGACCTTCACTTCAGCAAAAATATGCGCCCGAGAGGATTCGAACCTCCAACCTCTTCTTCCGCAAAGAAGTGCTCTATCCATTAAGCTACGGGCACATTTATAAAATACTATCTTGTCATAGCCTTGGCGAAGATAGGAAAGAGCTTTATCACTAACGATTATACCAAAAATACTTTTAATATGAGTGGTTATTGCCATATAATGTGTTGATGAAATCTCATTTTGCACAGATACAAACAATTGGAGAATATTTAAAAAATGCTAGACAAAAGAAAGGTGTTGAACTTAAACATGCTTCTGAAATAACTAGGATTAGAGAAGACATT
>JAGQLK010000246.1 GCA_020429485.1 Candidatus Dojkabacteria bacterium
ATTATTCATCATATCATTAAAAAGTATTTTTAGGGATATAGCAATAAAAATTTTCAGAGTACTAAACGATATGATATTGATATTAATTTCAATGTAGTATTGGTTACAACTATTGTAAACTAATGGAGAATCCTAAGGCTTCTTTTGTTTAAAAGCAAATTTGGGAATAATTAATCAAAAGGTGAAAATATTAATGTCCTTGGCAGGAATGGATGGATGGAGATTAGCCTATCTTAAATATTTACCTAAAGCAACAGTTATTACATTGCGTAACTTATAGGTACTTGCAAAATATACTTCTGCATCTGGCTCTAACCAGGTTTGACCTGTTTGTGGTTCGATTACATATGGTGGTTCTGTATTAGTGATCACAACTTCATGCACCCATTTCTCACCATTTTCAAGTATTCCGCTAACGGCAAGTATCTCAGAATCGTAACCCCCTTCATCAAGGGCTCCTATAAGTCCACGAGTGAAATCACGACAGTTATTGCCATCTTCAT
>JAGQLK010000024.1 GCA_020429485.1 Candidatus Dojkabacteria bacterium
TAAAGTAGCTAGGGTTAGACTTTCTAACAAACAGGAAATAACTGCATACATTCCTGGTGAAGGTCACAACTTACAAGAGCACTCTGTTGTTCTTGTTAAAGCTGGAAGAAGACCCGATCTTCCTGGTGTAAAATATCAGGTTGTAAGAGGTAAGTATGATACAGCTGGAGTAGACGGTAGAAAGCAGTCAAGATCTAAGTACGGAGCAAAAAGAGCTTAACAACTAAAAAATAGACGCTGTTCGTTAATCGAATAGAGTATTAATCTACAACCAAAAGGTTTAAGGATTGAAAAGAGTCTATCTCGCCACCTTGAGATAGAGGTGGCTTTTTTTTAATTTATTATAATAATTATGAGAGGTAAACAAGCAAAACCAAGAGAATTAATGCCAGATAAGCTTTATGGTAGTAAAGTCGTTACTAAATTGATTAACTACATGATGCTTGATGGTAAGAAAAATGTTGCTGAAAAACTTGTATATACAGCAATTGATAAACTCGGTGAAGATCTAAAATTAAAACCAGTAGAAGCTTTGGAAAAGGCTCTTGATATGGTTAAACCAAAGATAGAAGTTAAATCTAGAAGAGTAGGTGGAGCTAACTATCAGGTACCTGTACCAGTTACAGAAGAAAGACAATTAACATTAGCATTGAGATGGATAGTTGACTCTGTAAGATCAAGCAGAGGAAGTAGACAAACATGGCAAGTATTACACGGTGAACTATTAGCGGCAACTCAAAAAGATGGTGCTGCATACAAAAAGAAGGAAGAAACATTACGTATGGCAGAAGCAAACAGAGCATTCAGTCATCTTTCTTGGTAAGAAAAATACAAACAATCAAAGACACCTGCGCAAGCGGGTGTTTTTTTATTAGGTTATTTTAAGGGAAAACAGGATAATCCATTCGAGCTTTAATAATAATTGATTGATGAGGAATCTCTCTTCATTTCTTCAAAACTAAGTCGGTTAGAGCCTGTAACATCTTGGTAGATGTCTAATTAGTTGGAAGAACAACTAATTTAGTTCCTTAGCTTTTGTTATTCAGAGCTACAGATTGTTCGCATCCATTGGTTGAATGACTCTTGAACATCTGATTGAAACGCTACTAAAGCAGGTTCCTCATATTCGACACTTCGGTAATAGCCATTCTCGCAGAAGGCCCAAGCCCGAGTGACGTAAATTTGATTATTTGTATAATAACCAAAAACATGAGTAGTATCGCTCCCGTATGATTCTTTAACAAGGAAATCCACATTGGTAGTTTCATCCCAGCTGAAAAAGAATAAGGAACGCGTGCTACGTTCTTCACCATATAATTGGGTGATTCGGAACATGCTATCTGCATCAAAGTCGCGTATTTGTGTGGGGTAATCGTATTCAATACTATACGATAACGATTCATTCTCGCCGACAGAATAGAAGGCAAAAGAGTGAATTAAATCCCCAAAAGCACTGACACGATTGTGATCAGCAATCAAAGCATCTAATTCTTGATACTTCAATTGAGCAGATGTAGCTTGAGCGAAGTTAAGCTCTTGCTCTTGATAAATAGGTAGCGCATTTAAGTCGCCACCATAAGGAGTCAACAAACTCACCATACCAGGTCCTGCAACCCAATAATACACTTCATCGATCTCAACAACTAACCAGCCATCTTTTTGGTAGATAGCAGTAGCTTGCTGATCCGCATTTAATTTACGGGCGATGAATGCATCTGTGCTAGGCGCGATACGCATGTTAATAGTTGATGCGTTCGGCTGCAAGATAACTGGACCACTCGGCGGAGCGGCTGTAGGTGCTACGTCTGTTGGCATAGGAACCGGGGTTTCTGTGGGTGGTGGTGTAACAACCACTTCTTGGATCACAACCACTTCCCGGGTTACTTCTTCGATTTGAGTTACTACTCGGGTTTCGACTACAACCATAGGAGTAGGGTTTGGCTCACTATTACAAGCAGCCAATAAAAACAACGAAATCAATAAGGCTAAGAAGCCTTGGATGGTTTTGTTCATCTTTCATACTCTCCAAATGAACAGAGCTGCACTATTTGCAGACATTGATGTAAGCGTGGATCTTATTTCTAAGACCAGGTTACTAATAACCCAACGAATCCTCATCATTCGCTCACTAGAGTTATTCTCTTCTGGCTAAGAAAAGAGTAGATCAAGTGAGCGAAGGTCCTATTATAAAAACATTCCTGAATTATCCTGTATGTGTCTACTACAATATTATATGAATAGTTCAATATAATATTATCAACGTAGATTTATAAAGAGCATATATAATGAATATATACTAATATATTATACTATAATAAATAGTATTTATCAACCTATAGTTATAGCACAGGTGAGTAACTTATTAAAGAGNGAATATTTCTTGATATTTTATGTATTAAAGATGTTAGTAATATGACGATTCCAGTCAGTATGAGCAATAAGGAATTAGAACCAGTAGATGCTAATATGGCTTGTACGTTTAATACTGTTGGGTCCATAAGCCCGGCAATTTCTGGGTCATCCGATAAATAATCAGGGTAATTATCCGATGTAATAGTAGCTTGTAACTCAATAGTACCATTACCAAGTATTGTGGCTTTAAAGGTAATTACAGATATATCTTCTGTACTGAGGGAAGGAATGCTAACTATAACATTAGAATCATTTACCGAATTTCCAGAAATAATAGAGCCATGATTACTTGTTGCTGAATTACCTACCAATGTTAAGAAGCTTGGGACAGGAATATTTAATGCTAAATTTGAGGCTGAGGCATTGCCAGAATTAATAGTAGTTAGAGTAAACGTTACTTCATCACCAATATTTAATTCATTGTTCATATTTAAGTCATTAGTAAGTTCATATGTTAATGTTGAAGTTAGATGTGCTCCTGAGATGTTAGCATTAGCTCCAAATTCAGAAGTACTACCGTTTGTGTGAGTAGAAGTAGCTGTGATTTGGTCAAATACACTTAGATCAGAAACAGATAGTTCACAAGAAGTGATTGATCCAAAGGTACCATCACTATCTGCTATACAACTGCCAAGATAACTTTCTGCCTGTCCATGTTGGACTGACTGAGAGTCACCGCTAATGATTTCTCCTAAGACTGCAATCGTGTTCTCAGATTTGAAAAATTCAACAGTAGCACCTGAATAAGTGCTTTGCCCTGGTGCATTACCAATAAAACCATCGAGAGTTAGTGTGGTTCCTTCGAGCGTAGCATTTGAAACTACTGGGTAATCAACCATAGAATTCCCATA
This sequence comes from Candidatus Dojkabacteria bacterium, assembly GCA_020429485.1. Lineage (GTDB taxonomy): Bacteria > Patescibacteriota > Dojkabacteria > B142 > OLB20 > JAGQLK01. The sequence continues at coordinate 3,264 of JAGQLK010000024.1, forward strand.
TGTTACTGAGGTAGCTCCGTCATTAGGATTCACCAAGTATGTAACGCTATTAGTATCCAGGCTTATACCAATTCCATTACCGTATATCGTGTTTTCACTTATGGTATTAAATTTAACTTTGTCAGAATATGAAATTGAACCCTGACTGACTATTATTCCAGCGTTAGTATTATTTACTATTGTGTTTTGATAAATGTAGTTATATCTATTATTGTAGGCATTTCCACGTAGATTCACACCAATCGTATTGTTACCTAATCCTGGATCTAGGTCATGATTAGTACCTATGTAATTGGAGATAACATTGTTGTTATTTGATTCATAGATATGAACCCCATGGTTATTGTTACCAGCTATTACATTGTCTGTTATATCTATATTATTTACGTTTCTCCATCCTCCATTAAAACCATTTAAAGCAACACCTAAGTTATTTCCGATTGGATTCTCCTCTGATATATCCAAACCTACAATATTATTCTCAACTGCACTGTTTCTAATTGCACCAAAGAACTCAATCCCATGGCTAGCATTCCCAGAGATAATATTTCTATCAGACCAATCTGGTCCACCTATCATATTGTTTTCACTATAGATTGAGGAGGCAATATTATAATATATTCCTCGATCACCATTACTACGTGCTGCAGTGCCGTTAGCGTTAAGTCCGATAATATTCTTTTCTATTGTAACTTGATCAACAGCTGCATTATTTATATAAATTCCATGACTTGAGTTACCACTAATTAAATTATTAGTAATAAGTAGATCACTGCTTGCTGAACTAAGAATTCCGTAAGTATTAGCTCCTGTAGTTGAGCCATCTGTTTGCATACCAATATAATTACATTCAACTGTAACTGAGTTTGCAGCTGAAGCTACGTTTATACCACTTGTACTATTATTGGTAATTGAGAAGCCTTTGATAGTTACATTGCTGCTCGTAATATTGAAACCAACTCCAGAACTACCAACTATTCTAATGCTAAGTGTGTGAGGTAACCCATCATTAAGAGAATTACATAAACTACCAGGCTGAGTACTTGCATCTATGTTCACAGAGTTTATTATGGTTGGTAATGCTGAAGAAAGAGTTATTAGATGAGGACCAGACCCGCTAATATTGAAAAATATATTATCACTACCAACTGTAGCATTTGCTTCTTCAATAGCCGCTCTTAAAGTACAGCTCCCAGTTCCAATGTCACATACACCATTGATTGAACTATCTGATACATCGTTTGTGGAATTTACGGTAAAGTCAGCAGCGCTAGCTACTTTGGTGAATAGCGCTCCAGAAATGCAAAGGGTAAAAAAAGCTAAAGTGATCCGATAAAGAATCAATCGTATATTCATAGAAAAAAGCCTTTTTTATAGTATAGCTTATTTTGTTGACGAGAGTAAGTCGATGTATTTACTCTTCATGCTTTGCGTATGGCCAGATCTCATCAATTGGTCTATTGACTACCCACTGGTCTGGATGAGCTCGAACTAATTGTTCCATCTGAGTTGCTAATGTTTGAGTAGCAGCCTGGATAGAGTCACTATCTCTGCTAGTAGCCATAATTGGTTCTCCTACATCAATATGCAACTCACCATTAGTAATTCTCGGATAGACTAGGATTACTGGTCTACCAGTGCTAGCAGATAATTTGGCAGGAGAGGAGGGTAGTCTTCGAACTGTATTGAATTGCGCTACATCTACTGTAGAACCAGCAAGTTCAGGTCTATCAACAGCAAGCAATAGAAATTGACCATTTTCATTGTCTTGTTTGAAATTACCAACTGCTTGCCTAACTGCAGCGATTCTTCTAGCATTCACTTCTTGTTCTTCTCCAGCGTGAAGCAAATGCATAGCTTTATCATAGCTATCATTAGCAGGGCCTTGTAAGAGGTCAGCTGGTTTACCAACTGTATGAGCTCTAACAATAGCTTTGCCCTTTGCTATTTTGGGAATAGTATCACCTGCGGATTCAACAATCATATCTATTTCACTTCCAGAGGGCAGATGGTCGGGTAACTCAATTGTCCCTGCTTTTAGGCCTCCTGTATGCATAGTAGCAATGATAGCTCCTCCATACTCATTTGCAGCAAATAACATTGCTTCGTCTAGTGTTTGCATTGACTCTGGGTTTACTTTTAGTCCTATGGCTTCTCCAGTGCTCTTAGCTAAGAACCTTGCGCCCATCCCAACCTCATCATTTAACCTTGCAATTAACATGTTAGCAGCAAGGTGGTCTTTCTCTTGATCAGTAGAGCCATCTGGTGCAATAAATTCTGCTGTTGTTCTAAAACTAGATCTCATTCCTCCAAGGATCCTATTTGTCGCTCTAAGAAAAGTTCGTCCTAGTGGAGTAGGAGGCTGTAATGTTTCAACTCTTTCTGGTTGTATTTGAGCTAAACGATTTAACTGAGCTAACTGTTCTTGATTTAAATCTGGCTGAGGTCTGCTGTCTAATGGAAGTTTTTGTTCAGTCATAATGAATTTAATTAGTATAAATTACTATAACTCTTTATTGAGAATATTTGTAATCTCAGTTTGTAATTCTTGAAAATTGGCTTCTGCTGCTTCTGCTTTTAAAATGATTACAATCTCTTTATTCTGGAATTCATCGGTTAAGTATTGTTTGAGTATTTCTCTAGCTTGTCTCTTTAGTTTATTACGAACAACAGCATTACCTACTTTTTTGGAGGCAACTATTCCAAAGCGTATAACAGAGTCCTGGGGTGAATCAGCAATTATTACTGTAAAATACTTAGAATAAAATTTATTCCCCGCTTTATAAATTCTTTTATATTCCGGGTTTTTGCGTATTCTATTCTGTAGGGGAAGCATTATCTTCTGCGTGAAAAGCGCTTGTTTTTGTCTACTCGAACCTCATCAGAAGCTGTAAGTGACTTTCTCTTCTTATTGCGCCTTGATTTCAACACTCTTCTGCCACCAACAGTAGCCATTCGAGCTCTAAAGCCTAGCTTTCTGATTCTTGGTTTTTTGTGTGGTTGATATGTTCTTTTTGGCATAACCTAATTCTTTTAACAGAGTCTATTTTATCACAAAAGTCCTTAAAAATAGAGCTAAAGCATTGAAAAAAGTCGAAAAAACTCCCAAAATCGACTACTATATGAGAAAATAACACAAATTATAAGCAAATATGAATAATAAAAATATAGTTACAATAATTATTTTCGGACTACTTATTCTGTGCACTCTATCTTGCTTGATCAGCATGTTTTTCTTATCATATTCGTAAGTGGATAAATACCTATCTTTGTTAAAAGACGCTAGTAAGAATAAAGATTTTTTTCTTGCAGTATTTGTTAGTTTGCTAGTATTCACAGCATTTATGACGTATGTGCTTTTTATTGGGGCGCCAGCTACCAAAGCTAGAAACATTCATAACGAAGGCGTTAGGCTCTATGATAAAGGTAATTACGAAGCTGCAGAAGAAAAATTCGAAGAGTCATTAGAGATATTCCATACAGAAGAAACAGAATCTTACCTACTTCTAACCGAAGAGCAATTAAATGAATCAGATAATTGAGGGTGACATCCAGACAGCATTTGAATTAAACAATATGATTCCTGAGTTTGAGGAGAAAACTTTGCGTGCTGAGTTTGACAAACGGCTATCTCTTAACAACTCCAAAATATATATTGCTCAGATTGACGGTAAAAATGCAGGATATGTTGCTGCCTATGATAGGTATAATGACGGTTCATTTTATTGCTGGATGGCGGCAGTTTTACCTGAATATAGGAGAAAAGGAGTATTAACTAGTATGATGGATACACTTGAAAATTGGGCAAAAGAAAACGGCTATAATAAAATAAAAATCAAGACTCGCAATGATAGAAAAGAAATGCAGCACTATCTAATAAGCAAAGGGTATGAATTTACAGAAGTAGTAGCTAAAGATGATCGTGCTGACAATAGACTGCATCTAGAGAAAGATCTCTAGAATTATTTATCCAGATATTTGAACCATTTATTTTCTAGAGCATCCTCAATATCTATATTGTGATGATCGGCTATGAGTAAGGTTTGTCCAATTATATCTGCAAGCTCATCTGCAAAATTCCCCTTGATCTCAGCATCACTCTTATCTCTTTTTCTGCCTCTATTGGTAAATGATAAATAGCTTTGAATCAATTCACCGACCTCTTCTTGTAATTTAAGTACATACCAGTCATCATCTCTATTGATATCTTGAGATAATGCATATCTATTTGAGACCATTGTAGCTTTTTTCTGTATTTCTTTTATATCCATAAATAATTATGTTAATGATTGAATTTATCTTCACTTATGTCATTACCTTCATAATCTGCAGTATAGTATTCTGGATCACGCAGTACATTTTTAAGTCCATATCCGCTCTTCATCTTTTTTGTCTTTCTGGAAGCAACTTTCTTTATAACTTTAGAAAGACCATATACTGTTACTAATATAAACCCAGTAATTGCTGCAATGATAAGTACAGTCACCGAAAAGATATTGTTAGTAGTAGTTGTTGAGCTTCCTTCATTTACATCATCTGGCAAAGGAGGCATAAAAAGCCCTTTTTCAGGTGACTTTTCAGAGATAAGATTATCCTTGTATGCTCTAACAAAATAATAATAGGTTTGCTCTGGTTCGACAGAGTCATCTATAAAGAAGCTTACATCAGCAGCAGTTCGATGATATTCTTGATAATCAGTCTTATTGTTAGTACTTCTAAATATTATGTATCCATCAAAATCATTGGTTGTTGAATGTGACCATGCTAAATCTAGGTGATATTCATCGCTTTGTACTACAGGCTCTAGATTAAGTAACTCTGGTGGAGCGAGTACCGATGGATCTGCTATTGTCTGTAATTCACCCAACACTCTTTGTACACCTAAGGATGTTTGGAAATTACTGATCTCTGTATCCGTAATATTGCCAGAAGTATCTTTGAGGGTGAGTTTGTAGTGATAAGTCACTCCTGGTGTCAACCCATCTATTAATAAGCTATCGCTATCTAAGTATTCACTAGAGAAACCTTGGCTACTTAAAGATTTAATTGTTTTGCCATATTCCACCTTAACCACTACTGGTTCATTTGCGCGCCATTTAATTTCTACAGATGAATCTGATTTGGTATCTACAAAGAGATAAATAGCTTCCGGTGCTTCTTTATCAGGAACAGTGTAAGTTATTTCAAAACTGAGATTACTAAAAACAACCTCATCATTATTTTCTAGACCAGAAGCTTTAAAGACTAGTCCCTGATTAGATTCTGGGTTATTAATCCAGTCTTGTACAGTGCTATTAAAGCGTAGCGACGTTTTACTGCCAGGAGAGTTTAATGTTGCACTATCAATTATAGATGTTGAATATTGATCTATTAATTGCACTATGCCAGTGCTCTTGTTTATTTGGTCATATGTAAACGAAACTTGGCTAATTTCTGCACTGATTGGTACTTCAGTGAAATCGAAATCGAAATTCAGAATTCTAATATTATCAACATCAATTCCAGATACAGTGCCAGAATTTGGTGTAGAAGAAGATGTAAAAGACTGATCTTCTATGACTTGTGCATCGATTGGTTGAGCATATATTGATGCCAATAGCAAAAGTATAGCTGTTATACTAAAAAGTTTCTTCAAGGGTATTGTTGATTTCTTTATTATACATAATTACATATAACTATTCATTTATTAGTTTAGTAATATTGAATCGATATAGTTTATAATTAACATATGAGCATAGACGAGCTAAAACTAAAGATTAAAATGGACTTTAAAGTCGTCCACTTACTCATAGCAATTAATGTCTTTATGTTCATACTTACGAGTATTACTAACATACTCTTTAGTGAATTTCCTTCTTTTACACTTATAATTTTTGGCGCAGAATTTTTACCTGACATAGCTTCTGGACAACTCTGGAGGTTGATTATGTCTTCGTTTCTGCATGCCAATCTTATTCATATTGCTATAAATATGTGGGCTTTGTGGAATATCGGCGGGATAGTTGAAAGGTTCTATGGCGGTAAAAAGACGTTTAGTATTTATATTTTTACAGCTATTTCAGCATCGATATTAAGTGTACTTGCTGCAGTATTTTTCTATGTGCTACAGGGTGATCCGAAAGCTGGCTTTTCTGTATCTGTTGGGGCTTCTGGTGCGGTATTTGGATTCGTAGGCTTGATAATAGGTGACAAATTTAGGCAAAGTACATACTCAGTAAGTATTAGCGAGTACGTTAACTATAATCAGTTGTTAGTGTTTGTTGGATACAATGTTCTTATTGGATTAGGTTTTAACCTTTTGGGTACAGGCTCATCAATTAATAATTGGGCTCATATAGGTGGATTACTAGGTGGTATGCTACTAGGTGTGCTATTAGAACCAATTAATAGCTATAATAATAGTAAATTTAAGCATTATTTACAGAATATTTTGTTCTGGTTGTGTATAATTGCAACGGTTGCCAGCTTCGTAGCTCAACTGATCTATATATCACTTATCTTTTATTAAATTCAAAATGGTTTCAGTAGTTTTTGGTATTCCTGGTGTAGGTAAATCATCAGTTGTTAAAAAGGTAGTTAAAGAGTTATCAATAGAGAGAATTCACTGGGGGAATGTTGCATTTGAAATTGCAGAAGCAAAAGGGATAGTTGAAGATGTAGACAAATTAAGGAAACAAGACTTAAGAATTCAGAAAGAGATCCAATTAGAATCTGCTGAAAAAATAGCTACTATGATAGCTGAAGATCCTGATAAACATTATGTGATAGAGACACATGCTGCACTTAAAACTCCTCAAGGGTATTTGCCTGGGTTAAATATGGAGATTATTGCAAAATTGAAGCCTGAGGTATTTATAGTATATGAGGCAGAACCAGGACATATCTACCATAGAAGAATGGTTGACCCAGCTAGAGATAGATCCGACGATACAACACTAGAAGCAGTGCAACTTAACTTAGATACAACAAGATACTTTGCAGCAAACTATGCAGTACTAGCACCAGGTACTTTATTCGTAATTCAGAATAGAGAAGGTGACTTAGATTACGCAGTCAATATGACCATCAAGGCACTAGAGAAATTTGTTCGTTAGCGAAATAAAGTAATAATATACAGACAATAAATCACCAAGAAAAAGAAGCCCTCAGGCCTATCTACTTTATTTCGTTTACCTAAGAATAGTGAAGCTATTAAAAGCATAGTGCCTATTAATAGGACTATTATATCTATACCGATTCCGTCTGGTACTATAATGGGGCTTACCACTATATTTGTTCCAAGTATAAAGAGAAGATTAACTATATTAGATCCGATGATATTTCCAACTCCGATATCTGTCTCGTCTTTAGATACTGAAACAAGTATTGTTATTAATTCTGGTAAAGAAGTACCTATAGAAACAATTGTTAATCCAATTATTCTTTCCGACACACCGATGTTCTGGGCTATTATGACTGCGTTCTCAACGACTAAGGCACCTCCAGCAATTAGCAGAATTAATCCTAATATAGCTAAGAGGATTTTTACTTCAATTTTTTCTTTTACTGAGTAAGATTTGATTTCATGATGCTCCCGATGAGAGAAGGCTACGTAATAGACGAAAATCAGGAAGAATAGCAATAATATAAGGCCATCACTAGTTGTCAACACATTCTCATATTCACTGTTACCAAAGAAAATGTCCATGGCCAGAAGAGAAAATACAAAAACACTAGCGATTGAGAATGGAATATCTCTTGTAGCTACTAATTTTTGTACTTTAATAGGTTTGATTACTGCTGCTATACCAAGTA
>JAGQLK010000025.1 GCA_020429485.1 Candidatus Dojkabacteria bacterium
AGTATGTGAGAATCGCTACAAGTGCTTTGCGTAGGTTGCTTGTTTCCCAAGCTTTGTCTTGTTCTACCCGGAGATTTCTATTCTTTAGCTGCTCTATTTCACTTCTTAGCTGCTGTATTTCCTTTTCCATTTCTAAATACAAACAAATAATAAACTATTATTACAATCATCAACACAATACTCGTTAACTGCGCAGTTGAAAACTTCCAGATTATATTAGGCTCTAATCTTATCATGTCGACTGCAAAGCGAACTATACTATAGCCAAAGAGATATAACAGAATAAAGAACCCATCACTTTTTACTCCTCTCCTCTTGTATAGATTGTAAAGAATAAGAAACAAAACCATGTTGCCAATTTGTTCGTATAAAAATGCGGGATGATGGTAGCTTTCTTTAGCATTAATGTATTGCCCCCATGGCAAGCTAGTTGCGCCACCATATAACTCCTGATTAGCAAAGTTTCCTAACCTACCGATCATATGAGCTAACGGGAAAAATATACTAGTTAATTCTAAACCCTTAATAAGGTTTACTTTTCTTTTACGTGTATATAGATATGCTCCTAATACACCGCCGACCATACCTCCGAAAATACCTAATCCCCCATTCCAGACGTACAGCGCATCAATCAACTTATCTTGGTAAAGATGGAAATCAGTTATAACATGCCATAGTCTCGCAAAAATAATACCTGGAATTATCATCCAGACAAGTGCTTCATCCAATTTTAGATCTTTCATATCTTTCTGACCAGCAGACTCCTGCTCCACCATAAAACCTGCCACAGCAATTCCTATCAAGATAAAAAAACTGTACAAACGAATATTAATAAGACTAATCTGAATTGTTTGAGGAAAGTCTAATTTACCCCTTAAGAAAGGAAATATGATTATTAAGTAAACAAGAAATGCACTAATAACGTACAGAGAAAATTTATTCCGCTTTAAGAAAGATAACATCTAATAAAATTGCTCAAAATGTATTTGCTCTTTTGCAATATTTTTAGCAAGAAGTTTAGTTTGAACGTCTTCAATCATGTTCCTTGAACCGCATATATAACAATCTATATCTGCATTTTCTTTTATCATATCCTGATAATATTCTGTAATTCTACCCTTGTTTCCTTGCCAAGCATCTGAGGGCTGAGAAACTGTAAGAGTATAATTAAAGTTTTCATATTTACTAGCTAATTCCTCGAGAACACTCTCATAAAAGACCCCTTCTTCATGTCTAAATCCAATAAATAAATGAATTTCACGATTACTTTGCTCTTGTTCAAGTGCAAATTTAATCATACTCAAAAAAGGTACTAAGCCTGTCCCTGTAGCAAAGAAATACGCTGGTTTGGAGTTGCTTTGGTAAGTGAAGTTTCCAAGTGGGAAAAGAAACTGAACTTCATCTTCTACTTTAATATTCTCAAAAAATTGTGATCCCGGGCCACCTGCAACTGTATCAGCGATAAGATCAATGAATGCCTCACCTGGGACAGAAGCAATAGAATAACTTCTCCTTGTATTTGGAGCAACTAATATCGTTGCGAATTGCCCTGGCTGAAAATCTAAGGGTTCATCATTTACATTAGCAATCCTTACTAAATATGTATCATGAGCTATCTCTTGTTTATCAGTTACTTTTAGTGTTAAGTTTTGTACTGCCATAAAGTTTACTTATTTGTAGATATCTAATACGTATTATTCAGATTTTATCACAAGGAGTTAACCTACTACGTTATCGCCTGCTGGTGTACTCTCTTCATCAGCGCTCTCTTCGCTTCCCTGAGATAATTCAGGATCATTGTCTAAATCACCAATTTCCATATCACCAGAAGTAACAGGGATTTCATCCTCATGCTCTTCCATTTCATCAGGATCCATATTGTTATCTGCTAGCGCAGCAGCCTGGACGTCATCAGAATAAAAACTATCATCACTACTATTATCATCGTCATCATCACCAACAAAGCTCTTCACAGCATCATCTAAGAAGTTATCATCTGACATAATCGATTTTTAATATTTAATAATAAACTCATAATAACAATATGTTGATCGAGATAACAATAGTTACTCGCAACATGGATCTTTAAACCCACAGTTATGGCATATTGCTTCTTTAGAGCCATTGATATTTCCTATCAATTCATTACATCTAGGACAAGGTTGCTTTTTATTTGCAATTAGCCAGTCTAGATCATACTTATTCTGTGTTTGATTCTCCAATTAGTTTCAAGGTAATATTAACTATTGTTAGTATAAAATAACTAATTATGAAGAACTTTATCAAGAAATACTGGTTAATAATTATTTCTCTTATTTATCTTGTTTGGCCATTGGATATAGTATCCGAGCTTCTTGGACCTATTGGGCTCATTGATGACGGAGCAGTTCTATTAACTTCCTATTGGACTTATTGACGATGGAGCAGTTTTATTAACTGCTATAGCAAATGAAGCTTATAAGCACTACAAAGCAAAGAAAGAAGCTGAGAAGAGTGACGATTCTGAAAACTAAGTCGTTACAATAAATAATAACCAATCGATTTATCATGCAAGAAATAAACAAGCTACTACATAAACATCTTAGTAAATTATTTGTACTTCAGTTCGCATTTATTGCCCTGCTATTCTTAGTAATAGTAATTTTAATAGGTCGAATAGTTATTCTGAATCAGAAATACGATGATAAAACACCTGAGCCAGCATATACTGGTTCAACTGTAACTTTCATAGAGCCCACTGGAATATATAATGCCAATAAGAGTACAACCTTAGTTGGATATATTAGGGATTCTGGGCTAAGTAGCTATCAAAACTCAGATTTAGGATTTGAGAATACAGATTTTCAAATAACTGATTTTAGTGGACAATATTATGATTCAGAAATAAAAGGATTCTTCTTAGATATAGATACTGAACTTATAGCCCAATTTAATAATCAATGTGTACAACTCCAAGGTGATATTAGAGAACTTCTGTATCAAGATTTTTCAGGTGATTATCATTCTGACTTTTTAGGCAGAAAGATGCTTACCAATATTGAAAATGTATCTGAATCAGATGAGTGTTCAAAGAGTCACCTAATCAGTGCATACCCAGAAGAGCTTACTACATTAACAGGTGTAATCAACTATAACACTCAAAACCCTGCACCAGATATTATTTATGTTTATGAGTTAGATTTTGATACTCCGCAACCAATAGAAAATAGTAGTGGCAATCCAATTAATTCAATCAATGTGATCCCTGTTTCTAGTTATGTAGAAGATAAGTTACTAAATAAACTAGGGTCAGAGGTTACTTTAGACGGTTACCTTGTCTGGAGTTATGCTGAGTCTAGAGTATTCTATGTAACAGATATTAGGTAACTAAAGTACGTTTTTGCATCATTTTATATTCGCAAAGCTATATCCTGCCTTCAGTAATTATTTAATACATTGTATAATTGCTACATTGTATATTTAAAAATTAAGAAACGTGTTTGATAAAGTAAACCCAAGACAAAGTTTCCCTGAGCTGGAAGACAACATAACTAAATTCTGGAAAGAGCATAATATTTTTAAGAAATCTATTGAGCAAAGAGATCCAGAAAATAAGTACGTCTTTTATGATGGGCCACCTTTTATTACTGGCGCACCTCATTATGGATCGTTACTTCCTACAATTGCTAAGGATGTAATTCCAAGATATCAAACAATGAATGGGAAATACGTAGAAAGACAATGGGGATGGGATGCTCATGGATTACCTATCGAAAATAAAGTAGAAAAGCAACTTGGCATTGAGAACAGACGTCAAATAGAAGAATATGGAATTCAGAAGTTTGTTGATGCCTGCTACGAATATACAAAAAATACATCAGCAGAATGGAAATGGTATATCGATAAAATTGGTAGATGGGTTGACTTTGATAACAGCTACAAGACAATGGACCAAGATTATATGGAGTCAGTAATCTGGGTATTCAAGCAAATATTTGAAAAAGATCTAATCTACGAAGGTACCCGAACATCTTTGTACTGTACTAGATGTGGAACTCCAGTTTCGAATTTTGAAATTGCAATGGATAATTCATATGCAGATATGGAAGATCCAGCTGTCACTATTAGGTTCCCAGTTATAACAGAAGGTAAATTTAAAGATGCAAGTATACTAGCTTGGACTACTACACCTTGGACATTACCATCAAATAAAGCACTGGTTGTAGACCCAGAAGAAGATTATGTTCTAATTTCAATAAATGACGAAAAGATAATATTAGCTAAGAAGAGAGCTGAATATGTATTAAAAGAACATGTACATAATGTCGAGGATACTTTTAAAGGAGAAGAACTAGTTGGGCTCAAGTATAAACCACCATTTGATTATTTCGAGGCAACTGATGATGAGCATAAAGTTTACAGCTTTGAAGGAATGGTACACATGGAAGAAGGCACAGGTATCGTGCACTCTGCACCTGGCTTTGGAGATATCGACACAGAGATGGGAGCTCATTACAAACTTACAAATGCTATGAGCATCGATGATGCAGGTAAATATATTGCAAAAGTAAAAGATTACGAAGGCATATATGTAAAAGATGCTGATGAGAAGATAATTGCTGACCTGACTGAAGCGGGAATTCTATTCAAATCTGATAGGATAGTTCATAGATATCCATACTGTTGGAGATGCGAGACACCATTAATCCATAAAGCACAACCATCGTGGTATATAAATATAGATAAAATCAGAGAAGAACTAATTGCTAATAACGAACATATCAACTGGGTACCAGATCATCTAAAAGAAGGTAGATTTAAGAAAGGTATTGAAGTTGCACCAGATTGGGGAATCTCCAGAACTAGATTCTGGGCTACTCCAATGCCAGTATGGCAATTAGTTAAGAAAAATGATTCAGGCGAACAAGAAGTTGTCGAACGAGTTGTTATTGGATCAAGAGATGAACTTAGAGAAAAGTCCGTGCAGCCAATAACCAAAGTAATATTGGTCAGGCATGCTACACGAGATAAATCTGAACATGATGGAGAATTAACTGAAGATGGTTGGAAAGAAGTAGAAAAACTCAATGAATTACTAGCATCACAAGAAGTCGATGCAATCTACACATCTACAATGAAAAGATGTAAGCAGACAATTGATGAATTTGCTTCCAACAAGGGTCTTACTCCAATTGAAGATGATACCTTCGGAAGTGTTGATGTGCGTATGAGATCAGACGATTTACTAGATCCTCTTGTTGCAAAGCATAATGTACAATTCGTAAGTGAATTACCAGAAGAAGTTGTAGCTGAAACATTGAAAGAGGACTTGAATAAATTAGAAGAAGGATTCAAGAAAATCCTCAAGGAAAACGAAGGTAAATCAATTGTTATTTCAACTCATGGAGAACAGATTGCATTCATCAAACATTTATTTGAAAGAAAGAACATAACAGAGGGTTATGCAGCAGAAATAGCTAAAGGATCATTCATAACAATGTACTTCGTCGGAGATGAATTACTAGATCTGCACAGACCAAAGATTGATAAAATTACTATTAAAGGAGAGAAAGGTGAACTAACAAGAGTAGAAGATGTTTTGGATGTTTGGCTTGATAGTGGTTCTATGCCTTATGCATCTAAACACTACCCTTTCCAAGATCGAACAGATTTTGAAGATAATTACCCTGCTGATTTCATTGTAGAATACATCGCTCAAACAAGAGCATGGTTCTACGTAATGCATGTAATTTCAACTGCATTAATGGGTAGTCACTCATTTAAGAATGTAATAACAACTGGTGTACTATCTGGTACAGATGGTAGAAAAATGAGTAAGAGCTATGGAAATTATCCTGATCCTAAAGGAGTACTTGAAGAAATTGGAGCTGAAGCATTGAGATTATATATGATGGGTTCACCTATTATGATAGGTGGCGACATGGACTTTAACGAGCAAACATTAAAAGAACAAATCAAAACAATCATATTACCTCTTTGGAATAGCTATTCATTCTTTGTTACTTATGCAAATATGCATAAATGGGAACCAGATAAAATTCTAGCCGCAAATATTCGTACTGATAATCCAGATACGACTCATATACAATGGGATCATATACCATTTGATAATCCTAAGAATAAACTAGATGTATGGATAATAGCTAAATTACAGCTTTTCATCAGGGATGTAAGAATCGCTTTAGATAGTTACAATACACCTGCAACGGTTAGATTATTCCCAGAGATGATCAATGATTTATCGAGATGGTATATAAGAAGGTCAAGAGATAGATTTGCAGAAGGTGATAAAGATGCCCTAGATACGCTTTACTATGTACTAGTTGAAATGTCTAAAGTTATGGCACCAATCACACCTTTCGTGACTGAGGCAATTTACCAGAACCTTGTAGCTATGCAGAATAAAGAAGAAAAGCAATCAATTCATCTAACTGACTATCCACACCCAGATATTAAGTTCATGGAAAAATCTGAAGAATTGATGTATCAAATGGATAAGGTTCGACAAATAGTAGCTCTTGGACAATCAGTTAGAGTTCAAAACGGCTTGAAGGTAAGACAGCCGCTTGCAGAGATCGAGGTGATTTCTGACATCGATCCAAATCGTAATATCGATATTGAACAATGGATGAAGGAATTGATTATGGATGAATTAAATGTTAAGAAAGTAGATGAGAAATCAGAATTAACTGATAGAGATGGGTGGATTAGAGCAAAAGATGATTCAAATAATATAGAAATTAGTATTGATACAAACCTAACTGATGCTTTAAGACGTGAAGGCATGTACCGAGAGTTAGTTAGACAGGTACAGAGTAACCGTAAAAAGTCAGGAATGCAGATAGGAGATAAAATATCATTGCAAATATCTAGTGAATCAAATGAAGTAAAAACAATGCTAGACTTATTTAAAGCAGAACTTCTCTCTGGTACAAATGCTAACGATATTATACTTGTCGATACACCTGGAGAAAATTGGGAAACAGCTAAGTTAGGCGACGATAAAGCCCTATTCTCTATCACGAAAGTAAATTAGGAAAAGGGAGAATATCTTTACCTTTAGCTAACTAGTTAGCTATACTGATAGGGTAATTAGTTTTTATTAGTTTGTGTACATGATCGGGTCTAGTAATCCATTTTTAGCTTCTGATAACAGTAAGAGTACCAAGGATGTTGTAACGGACTTTCTGCAGACAATAGTTTTGGCATTAACATTCAGTTTAATTCTCTACCTAGTATTCCTTGTGCCGAGTATTGTTGATGGACCTTCTATGGAACCTAGTTTCTATGATAATGAGCTTCTATTTGCTAATAAAACAGTTCAATGGATTGGGAATACCAGTTTCGGCGAAAATTACGACTACAAAAGAGGTGATGTGATTATCTTTAGACATCTTGAAACTAACTTAATCAAAAGAATTATAGCTGTGGAAGGTGACACTGTAAGAATCAGTTCAGGTAGCGTTTATGTTAATGGCAAAAAGCTAGAAGAGTCATATATTGCTCCTGGTATTGAGACTTGGCCACCTACAGGCACTCGAGCATTTTTAGAAGATAATGAAACCATACGTGTCGAAGAAGGTACATACTTTGTTCTTGGAGATAATAGAACAGTTAGCAAGGATTCTAGATACTCTGAAGTGGGACTTGTACCAAGAGAAGATATTCGCGGCAGAGTATTTTTAAGATACTGGCCTATTAATCGCTTTGGTTTAATTGGAGCTGGAGAATTTGTTGAGACGTCTGAATAATTATGAATGAAAACGGTACAAAAATAAAAAAGGCAATAGTAGATATTTTCGAGACGCTAGTCATTGCGTTAGCAATAAGTATTGTCATTTATTTGACCATAGCAATCCCTAATCAGGTAGATGGCGTCTCTATGGAGCCCAATTTTAAGCACAATGAGTTTCTTCTTACAAATAAGACAATTCAATGGCTAGGACAAACAAGCTTTGGTCAAAACTTCAATTATGACTACAAAAGAGGTGATGTAATTATATTTCACAATGGGGAATCTGATCTAATTAAACGAATAATAGCGGTAGGTGGAGACACAATAAGAATTGAAGATGACTCTATTTTCGTTAATGATAAAAAAGTTGATGAAAAATATATTCCAATTACAATTAGGACTGAAGCTTCAGACTCTTCAAATGCCTTTTTAGTTGAAGGAGAAACTATAACTGTACCTGAAGGAAGCTACTTTGTGATGGGTGACAATCGAGAAAACAGCAAAGATTCAAGGTTAGCAGATGTAGGATTTGTTGATAGAGAAAACATCAGAGGTAAAGTGTTTTTCCGTTATTGGCCACTAAATAAGTTTGGTATTATAAAGAGAGGTGAATTCACCGAAATCGAGATACAAACAACTTAATTCTGCCCTATTTTATTCTTATTATAATATTTATGGTAATCAGTATTGCTAACCAGAAAGGCGGAGTAGGTAAAACTACAACAACCATTAATCTAGGCGTATATCTTGCTAGCAAAGGGAAGTCTGTATTGTTGATTGACTTAGATCCACAGTCAAACTTAACATCAGGTCTAGGGATCTTAGCTGATGCGGATAAAGAAGCTACTAAAACAATCTACGATATTCTAAGTGGAGATACTCCAGCTACTGAAGCAGTGTTGGAAAGTAAGTTCGAAAATCTATCAGTAATACCTGCAAAGATTGAGTTAGCTGGAGCTGAAATTGAGCTTGTAAATACAATGTCCCGAGAGATGGTACTAGCAAATGCATTGAACGAAATAAAAGAAAAGTATGACTATATTTTGATAGATTGCCCTCCTTCACTTGGTTTACTAACAATTAATGCCTTAGCTGCAAGTGATGAAGCATTTATACCAGTCCAAGCTGAGTATTTTGCATTAGAAGGACTTGGCCAATTGATTAATACCATTAACATTGTCAAAAAGAGACTAAATAGCCGTTTAGAAATAGGTGGCGTAATTATGACAATGTATGATATCAGAACTAACTTATCAAAAGACGTTAATGGAGAGGTGGTTAATTTCTTTGGTGATAAGGTATTCAAAACAATTATTCCAAGGAATGTACGACTCTCCGAAGCTCCTTCTCATGGCAAGCCAATTCTTGAATATGACTCAAACTCACAAGGCGCAATCGCATATGATAATTTAGCAAAAGAAGTTCTAGCAAAAAACTAACTATTAATAGATTCATTATGCCACACAAAAAATGGGAACAATTTTATCAAGATAACCAAAGATTTCATCTCGAACCACATGAGATGCTATCTAAAGTCATTACTCATTTACGAGAAATAGAGGCACATAAGGTATTAGATCTCGGATGTGGAAGTGGAAGACATCTAATTGCCCTTGCAGAAGAAGGCTTTGCTGTCGAAGGTATCGACTTTTCTCCTTCTGCTGTCGATTTAGCACAGAATTGGTTACAGGAAAAAGGTTTTGATTACCGAGTAAGCATTGCTGATCTGCATGAAGAAATTAAGTCTCTTGAAAAGGACTCTTTTGGGGGTATATTAGCAATCGACTCTATACATTATGGATCGTTAGAAGAATTCAAAAGTTCTTTAAGAGAAATAAATCGCTTACTGATTACAGGTGGACTATTATTCCTAGTAGTGCCAACAGAGAATTCAATAATTGATCGGCAGAATATTGAACAAATAATATTCACAGAGGGTCAAATTAGAGACTTGCTAGCAGATCATTTTGACATACTCGAATTACGAGTTGATTCCAATAACGACATTGCAATTCTAGCTACTGAAAAAAGCTAATTCGCTTTGAATTGATTTGATATTGATTTATATTATAGATATTAGATATTAATTTCGAATAAATGGGTTTAGGCAAAGGTCTATCAGCATTGATCTCTGAGGATACAATGAGTGAACTTCAGCAAGGATATATTCCAGATTTAGATATTAATAAAATTGTACCTAATCCTTATCAGCCTCGTGCTGAAATCCAACCTGAAACGCTTGTTGAGCTTGCAGATTCTATCCGAGAACATGGTGTAATCGAGCCACTTATCGTGACTAAGAAATCCGATAGCCAATATGAGCTTATAGCAGGAGAAAGACGATGGCGTGCATCAAAACTCGCTAAGATTTCCAAAGTGCCAGTTGTTGTTAAGGAAGCATCTCCACAGCAAATGCTCGAACTAGCAATAGTTGAGAATGTTCAAAGAAGTGATTTGAACCCTATCGAAGAAGCACTTGCCTTCGAACAACTAGTCAAAATGTTCAAGCTGAGCCATAAAGAAATCGCTGAGAAAATGGGCTTAAGCAGACCTGCTATCGCTAATAAAATCAGGCTTTTAAGTCTTCCTGAAGAAGTGAAAAAGTATCTACTGGAATCTAAAATCACAGAAGGTCATGCACGAGCACTACTAGGTTTGACATCAAATGATGCAATATTAGCGGCAGCTAAAATCGTTGTCAGAGATAAACTAAGCGTAAGAGCTGTAGAAGAGTTAGTTCGAAGACTAAATCATGGCCATAAAAAACCTAATAGAAAACATATGCGAATAGTTGATGAGTATACTCAAAAGCTTGAAGATACACTTAAAGACACATATGGCAAGAAGGTTAAACTTTTCAGAACATCCAAGGGTGGCAAGATCGTCATTCCATTTGAAAGTGATGATCAATTGAAAGAAATATACCAAGGACTTACAAAAGAATAACAATCAATATCATAATCAATTCTTTATATTCACATGGAAGAACAAAACTCCA
>JAGQLK010000026.1 GCA_020429485.1 Candidatus Dojkabacteria bacterium
TTATTAGAAATTTATACTTAATATTCTTCACAAAGAGTTGATACTTATATAGAATAAAAATATGAAAAAGCTGTTGAATTCAATTAGACTAATAACAGATAAGTCGGGTGTGGCAATTCCTTTATTTATGCTACTCCTACTTTTTGCAATTTCAATTTTCAGTTTCACTTTCTCCAATAAATCGATTAATAAGACAGTAAGTCCAGATACCATAGCTTCTAACGAAGCTGTTGTTACATCTAATAGTGCGGGTAGCGTCTTAGCTGGTAGTGCTAATTGCGGAAAGCTAGGAATAAATTATGCAGTTGAGGTAGGTGCGGTCGATAGTGGTTCAGTTCAGAGAGCGGCTAACCTAGGTATGAAGCATGCAGTATACATGGTAACTAGTGGTGGGCAACTTACAGAAACTAAAGCAAAATTTAAGGAAGCACTAGACTTAGGCATAACTCCAATATTACGTATGTGCTATACGGGGAATTGTTCTTTAACTAATCCCGATGAATATGCAAATTTCATTAATACTTTAGCTAATTCATCAGAAGTAGGTGGTAGAACTTTTTATGCAATAGCAGGGCCAAATGAACCTTTATCAGAAAACTACTTAGGAAATACTATTGGTGATCCTGTGTCAACAGCGCAAGTAGTCACTCCTTTTATGAATACTGTAATATCAAATGTTAATGCCTCAAATGTAAGGCTAATTTCTCCTGCATTCAACTCAACTAATGGAAACTATAATTCTCTAATCCAAGAGATGAAAAATAGAGGTGCTAATTTTAGTGCTTTAGACGCAATAACTATTAACGCATACAACTTATTTGGTACAACAAGAATCTCTTCATTTGTATCAAATACAAAGACCCTATTTCCTGGACAACAGCTTGTCTTAACAGAAATTGGAATGTTTGAATCAGAGCGTAATCCGTCTGATGGCCAGAATGTTCCTCATCAACAAGCTATGGGTAATCTTTCAGAAGAAATTGCTTTACTGAGAAGCGATGGATCTATTCTTTCATATAACCTTTTCAATTCTTTTGGCAATAATGGCTCAAGTGATTTCGCTTATAATGTTATGAGCGATGATGAAATAAGAACTGTAAATGGACAAGAATGTTCTGATGTCGATATTGTGCCATTCCCTACCTCTCCAGGAGGAGGAACTGGAAACCCACCAGGAGGAGCAACTAGTTGTGATTCTAATGCATCATATTGCGAAGGTAATGAAATTAGTTTTGAAGATTATGATAGTGGATGTAGAGCAGATAGAGAAGAAATCTGTGATCCACCAGGTGGTTGGAACTGGTACCAAGATGGCGCAATAGGTGGCGCCTGTGGAGATTATGCACAAGACCCAGTAGATGGTAACCCGCAAACAGTATG
Source organism: Candidatus Dojkabacteria bacterium (assembly GCA_020429485.1). Taxonomy (GTDB): domain Bacteria; phylum Patescibacteriota; class Dojkabacteria; order B142; family OLB20; genus JAGQLK01. The sequence continues at coordinate 1,381 of JAGQLK010000026.1, forward strand.
TAGAGTCCCTGAAATTAGAGGCTTTTCACCACAAGGTGATCAACAATGTGGAGAAAATTTAACCACTCATGGTGATAGATCTATGAAGATGTTTACTGCTTTTTCAAGCATAAATGCTGGTACTTGCTATGATTTGGGTGCAAATTTCCCAGGTGGTTCTGCTGGATTCGATGTAAGAGTAAAAGAGGAAATTGAACCTGCATATGGAGAAGTAAAAGTAATGCTAGGTACTACTAATCAGAATTTTCAAGCTGTTGACTGGACCCAAGTAAATTGGGGAACTGTAGAAACTATTGGTACATCGTCGTATGGCCCTGATAGATTTGCAACAAGATCACTAACTATTAATATTCCAGCTGGTACAAAGACTGTTTGTACTAGAATCAATAGTCAATATGCTGGTGTAGGTATTTCTTCTTTCTGGGATGGAGGATTTATCGCAGAATCAGGTACCCAATGTAATACCGCATCAGGCACTTCTGATGATGATGGAGTTGATCGACGTGGAGGTGGACAATGTGTTTGTGGAGAAAATGGATCAGAGCCACCAGGTGGACCTTACAATCAGGATGACCCAGTTAATATAGATTATGACTATGCTTATGCCAATTCAATGGGTTGGAATGGAGGAGCATGCGAAATAAGAAGCATCTCTAACGGAGCACCTTCTGAATATGGACAACTATTTGTTGGACTTGATATGAATAAGTGTAGTGAAAATAAAAACTTTGAATACACATGCTCTGACCCAAACAATTGGACAGCTGGATATGCCTGGACAGCTTGTTTAAAGGAATTCCCATTACTTAATTATCTTGCAGCCTCAGAAGGTACTGAAGAAAATAATTTTATTACAGATTGCGAGCTAGATGCTTTTAGAATATTTTCACCTGATGAACAAATTAATTTCACCAACGAATTTCCAGGTATGGCTCAACTTGTTGGTGGAGATGGGTTAAGAGTAAATATGAAAGTACCTAGACTTGGTGGTGCTGCAGCTTGTTGGTTCATAAATTGGGATGATTTTTATACTGACTTACAGATATCTCCTCAGCTAGTAGGTGAACTGCATTTAACTGGTGGTTATGCTGCTCCTGATAACGATGATGGATTTGTCGCACTACTCTTAAACTTTTTAAAGCAATCATTTACGGAACCAACTATTAGTGAAAGTACTTCCAATGAGGTTACTTTGCATGAACCAGTTTGCAACTCTCTTCCTGGAGGCCCTGTTACTAAAGTAAATATTTCTGATACTGCTCTTTTCAATTTTGCTATTGATGAAGGTAAGTGTGAAGCACTAATTGAAGCAGGTAACTATGAGCTAACACCTAATGAAGTTTGCGATACACAATGGATATATGACCAAGAGCCAAGAAAGACCGGGCAGATTGTCGGCGCAAGTTGTAAACTCTCTAGCTATGATAGAACCTTTGAATGGGAAGATTACAAGGATGATAAGACTCTTGACGATGCAAATATCCTAAATAGAATTAGCGTATTCCCTACACCACTCCCTGGAGCAACACCAGTTCCTGGCACAGAAGTCTGCCAAGAGGCGGTTATCTGCGGAGAACAATTTAATTGTTACTCCAAGATGGTAGATCTTTATCGTGCCTGTAGATTTACAGCGGGTGGTGAGGTTGAAGAAGTTGGAGACTCACCATTTGTAAGATGGGAAAGAACTCAGCCATGGGAAAACATTTCCATCAAAGGATTGGATCGGGCAACAGCTAGTGCATGGAGACATGAATTCACTAATTCACCACTAGGGATTGTCCATGAAAATGTAGGAATAGAGATCCCAGTGTGTATCAGTGTATACGATCTTCAGCAACCGGATCTATCGCCAGAGGAAAAGAGAGAGAGATTAGTACCATTAGAAGATTATTTAGCTCGTACTACGCTTGCAGATGGTGGTGGAGCTTATCCATATGACAATATTGCTTACGATATACCTACTTCTTCTGTACTTGGTGATCAGTCGGGATCAAGTGCATTAGGATCAACTGTCAGTGAACAAAATGACAACACATTCCAATCTGGAACAATCATAATCGATGATGATCCTCTTATTCAATACATTAGAGAACTTGCTGAAGACCCAAATAACCATTTACTAGATTATGTTAATGCTGATCCTCTTGAATATAATCCTCTTTATCTAGAAAGATTTGCACTAGCAAATGTTAGAAGCAGAGAATCAAGTACTGATGATGGAGCTTCTCAGGTTTGTTTCTTAGCTTACTATCCATATGTAGGTCAGATACCTAGAATTTATGAAAGAATTAGTTACTTTCTTTCTAATCAAAATGATGAAGATCCAAGTAGACCATATGAACGACTAGACTACTTTGGCAACCAATCAGGAGGAGCTAGTCAATCGTTATACAATCAAGAAAACATTGATGAAATCCTTGCTCAAGCAGAGACTAATACTGATACAGATGGATCTGGTGGTGGAGAAGTCAAAGGTATATTTGCCGCTTTCTATGCTTGGGTAGCTGAGCTTGCTGATCTAGCATTTGAGTATGTATTTATTCCTCCTGTTAATATTGGAGAAGACTTCTCATTAGATTGTGGAAGACTAAATTGCGATCACTTCAGTTCACCTGATGAACCTTACTTTGATCAAGATCCTTTCACACTTTATTTAAGTAGTGAAGGATTGTTACCAGAATTTACAGATATTATTGGCGGTTCAGGAAGTGGTCAACAATGTACACCTGGTGGCGCACCTGGTAGTGTAAACAAATTAGGTTTGGCTGCGCCTGTAAAGGATGCATGGGGACTTAACCAATGTTATGGACCTACCAAAAACCCTAGAACAACATTTAATCCTCCTCCAGCAGCTGCATTTGATTCTTATGATGAACTTCTGTGGGATAGATGTTTTACAGAATTAAATCCTGCACTAGGAGCAACCGGTACTGATTACGGATCAGATTTCAGATACTTCCATAGTGGATTAGATATTGGACCTAGACCAGCTGGAACAAGCATTCCTATCTACTCGGCTGGTGAGGGCTCAGTTTATCTTACCAAGAGTTCTACAACGGGATATGGTAATCAGATTATTATTAAACATACTTCACCAGAGGGAGAAACCTTCTACACTCGTTATGGCCATTTAGCATCCTTTAGTGTAGGTGTCGGCGATACAGTTGATAATGACACTCAAATTGGAATGATGGGCACAACAGGTAACTCAACAGGTATCCATCTACATTTTGAGGTTATCACCTGTTTGGATTATGTAGAAGCCTGCATGGATGACCCAACTAGCGTATTCTTTGATATTGGCGACTCTGGAACTGGAAGTACAAATAATAATATACAAGGAGCAAGCACATCAGTACTTGCAACAGCTTATCACGACGATGTAGTTGACTCATTACCATATGCACTTGAGCAAGAGGCGGAAATTGGTGATTATGATCCTCACTTCCCAGAAGACCATAAACAAGATGATGTCGATCCTGCTGAGCAAAAAGAATTACAGGTAGAATTAGACGAAAGAGAAAAGAGCATTCTAGGCATTGATGATCTAAATATAGTCACTAGAGCTGAATGGGGTGCAGACGAAAGCCTAATGACTTGGGAACCAGTATTCTATGATCCTCAAAGGATAGTACTTCACCATACAGTAACCGATCTCGCACCTTCAGATAATGGTGATTACGCAAATGTTGTAAATAGAATATATCAATCTCACCTTGTTAGATTTGCGGGTAATGGTACAAGCGGTGATATTGGTTATCACTATTTAATTGATCCAAATGGTGTTATATACCAAGGTAGAAAAGGTGGAGATGGCGCATCAGGTGCACATGTAAGATTAAACAACCCAGGTAGCATTGGTATTGCTATGATTGGTAATTTTACTAATCGTACACCAAGCCAAGCTGCATTAAACTCACTTGAATTATTACTAAGTGTTAAAACTCAAGAACATGACATACCATTCGTATGGAATGAGGGAATATTTGGACATAGAGACTTTAGAGCAGAAATATCTGATCATCCAGATCCTTCTTGCAGACTAATTAATGCTACTGAGTGTCCTGGTACATCATATTATGAATGGATGGAAGCAAATATTCCTGGTGATGGACCTGGACCTGACATCAATACAATTTATTACCAAGGTGACTCTTGCTACTATGATGGGCAAGGAGATCCACCAGTGGGCGATGGTGACGATCGAGGTGATAGTGGTGATACGTCTACAAGTAGTAACTCTTGTGAGTATACTCCACCTACAGATGGTAGCGAAAAAGATCTTGAATGCCTGATAATTAAAACAGCTAACTTCATTAACACCTCAGATGAATATGGTGCAAGAATTCCATGGGAATTTATGTGGGCCATAATGTATCAAGAAACTAGACACAGATGTACACCAACTCATGTTCAATGGGGACAAACTCTTGGTTCAGCTGTAGAATCAACTCTTGGCACAGCTCCTGGAGGAATCCCTGTGTACACTTATACTGATAAATGTACAGGTAATCCAGCTGAGGTTGGTATGCACATGGACGGCAATACAATAGCACCACAAGTAAGAGGAGTTACACAATTTAGTGCTGGTACATTTGATCGTGTTGCATCAAATACGTATTGGGAATCAGCTATTTACGGCGTAAACATGCCAAGTAATACTGAGGCTATACTTGACCAATGTGTAAACTATCTATTAGGTGAAGATGCATCTACAATAAGATATGAATCAAGAGAAAGAGCTTTCACTCCTTCCGGAATATTAAATAGCTACAGACCAGATGATTTTAGTAGAGCTCGTGTAGCTGATTCGTTATGCGCATCAATGCTTATGCTATCTGATCTGGCTGGAGCAGCAAATGGAAGTTATGTACCTCCACAGAACTGGGGATACCAACAAGTAAGAGATGCTGCAGGACCATATCATGGATTATGTGAATATGATTATGGAAGTGGAACTCAATATTATTGCGATGATGTATGGAGTTATATGCAGTTAGCTCAATCAGAATTTGCAAACATTAACTGTGAAGAATAAGTAGCATGAAATTACTAATAAAAAGAATACAACTCGGAATTACCAAATTTATTAAAGGATTTGGAATTAATTCTGTAAGCAGAGATTTAAGAATAATGGGTGTTCTAGTATTTATTCTACTTATCCTATTAGTGATAACACAATTTGGAGGATCAGAGCCAGATACATACAAAGACTTTGAAAGTGGTGATGATTATAATGTAACTTACAACGATACTCGTGGTACATACTATGTTGAAGTTTTTAACACTGATGATCCCGAAGCAAAAGTTGAAGAAATAAGAAATATGCTTCTAGAATCAGGTGTTAATCCGGATGACATTTTGATAAGTGTACCTGGCGTTTTTTCTGGTAAAGACCCAAGTGAGGAACAGTATATTGATCCAGAAATTATTGAGCAACAACAGCAAGAGTATGAACAGAGACAAGAAATATTCTATAACGGACCAGAAGAATATCACGAATAGTATTACACTATTATTCTAATACTAATAAATCCTTATCAGTTAGTAATTTGACTTCATTAACAGTAGTTTGTCGATATGAATCGATTACTGTTTTCCATTTATCTGAATAATGAGGAGACACTTCAAAAGGTACAATACCAAGTGCATCAAGATTATCTAATCCTACTTCATTAATATCGGTCTGCTTATACTCTACTATTTTTATTGTCGGCGTCATGATCAAGGCTCCAGCGCTAAATCCGGCTAGTATTTTATCTTGTTTAGCTGCAAAATCTATGATGAGCTGATCCATTCCAGTGCGTTTAAGATTACGCAGAAGAGTAAAAGTATTTCCCCCAGTAATAAATAGCGTATCTGCATTTCTTATTTTCTGTTTTTCGTCTTCTATATCTTTACCATCAAGTGAATTATCTACCTTGATGAAGTTATAGTTACTATTCTCTTTCACCAATCTTTCCCATATTGGTGCGTACTTCTTTGAGCCTTTATTTATTCCATTACTAGGCATATACACAAAGTTTAAGTTAGAGCTCTTATCTACAAAGAGCTCTAACTTGAGTTTTTCTAAAACAGTTTCCTCTGGTTGAGAAAACAATACCAATTTAGCCATTTACCTTAGATACTAATTCATCTAGATTAATTAATACAGCGTCGCTTTCATTTCTTCTCTTTACTTCCAATTGATCTCCTGTTTTCTTTGAGACAACAACTCTATATGGAATACCGATAAGGTCTGCATCTGCAAATTTTTCTCCTGGTCTCACATCTTCTCTATCATCAAATAGTACTTCAAGGTTTTTTGCAGATAGCTCCTCATAGACTTTCTCTGCTTTTGCTCTTATCTCTTCGTCCTCAAGATTTAGTCCAACTAAGTGAATTTGGTAAGGTGCAATTGCATCTGGCCAAATAATCCCATGTTCATCATGTGACACTTCTACCACAGTAGCCATAGTCCTTCCTATACCAATACCATAGCATCCCATATATAATTTTTGATCTTCACCATTATTATCTTTATACACTGCTTTTGCCATTTTATTGGTATAGTGATAACCAAGCTGGAAAATATTTCCTACTTCTACACCCTTTTTCTCTACTAGCCTAGTTTTACCATCTGGAGATAGATAACCTGCCTGTGCCATTGCTATATCACCTTCGATCTCATGTTTGAAATCACGCCCATAATTAACATTACAACTATCGGTAGTTTCCTCCTTTTGACCACCAATGAAATTCTTTACTGTTTTCAAAGAATTATCCGCAACATAAATAACTTTACAGTCTCTATCCTGGGTTTTTGCTTTTCTTGGTTGCAAGAATTCATGTCCCCATGAGTGAACATATCCTGATTTTGTCCCCATAGCTGCAAGATCTTCATCAGTTGCATCTTCTAATTCTGCATCTTCCCCTAATAAGTTTTTTAGTTTAATAGAGTTTACTTCTATATCACCACGCACAGAAGCAATGATTATATCGCCTTGAAAATTGACATAAACAACATTTTTAAGGAAGTGTCTTGCATCTTTTCCATAATGCTTTTCATTTTCTTCCATTGTTCTAACCCAATCTGGCTGCTCGATAGTTTCGAATTCTTTTAGTTCTTCATCTGGATTTACTTCTTCATGAGTAAATTCAGCAACGTCTTCATGAGCTACGTATTTACCATCTTCAGATTCCAAATATCTGCTCTCGCCAACCTCAGAATCAACTATAAATTCATGACAGTAATCACCACCGATGTAACCACCATCTGCAGCAACTGGTTTTGAATGCAACCCTACTCTTTCGTAAATTTTGGTATAGGCATTTTTCTGGTTTTCATATTCAATCTCAAAGTCATCAGCGTCAGTGTGGAAAGAATAAGCATCTTTCATTAAAAATTCTCTAGCTCTTAACAATCCACCTCTTGCTCTCATTTCATCTCTAAACTTTGGACTGAATTGATAAATTGTGAATGGTAAGTCACGATAAGAAAGTTGATACTTCCTAACAAGATCTACAAACATCTCTTCTGCAGTACCACCTAAAGCAAACTCCGCGCCGCGTCTATCTGTTATTCTCATGAGTTCGAAATTTACAGCTTCTGTTCTATTAGTTTCCTCCCAAAGTTCTAGTGGGTGCAAAACAGGTGTAATCATTTCCTGTGCACCAATTGCATCCATTTCTTCTCTTACAATCTGGATCAATTTGGTTCTAACTCTATAACCTAGTGGTAAGAAATAATATCTACCAGCTACTGACTCCTCAATAAAGCCACCTTGTAGCATATATTTATGTGACGAAAGCTTGATCTCATCACTAATGTTTTTACGTGTTTTTCCAAACAATTTTGAATATCTCATGATTCAATTTCTAAATATTAATTAAATAATCAGGCAAAATATCTATGCTATAAATACAGCATAAATAAAAAAAAGCCCAACCACAATTACTAACTTATTAGTAATTAAGGTTGAGCTTTACACAATTGTGTTACCCAAGGTACCACCTCTATTTCTGATATGATATCAGAATCTCTACAGTATCAAATAATACTAGGTCGAAAACATTCGACTCTCAGATGCTTTCCTTTCGGAAAAATGACTCAGGAGTAGGTTTATCATTGTGCTAACTCTCATCAAAATATTAGCTTTCTGTAAGTTATGACTAATAGTCTCCCTCAATGTCTATTAAATTTTGCTTATTATATGTCTAGGCTACTTGAATTGTCAAACTAAAGCGATCTAGAAAGGTAGATCATCTGGATCAATTACTTTATCGCTTTTGTTAGACTTGGACTTAGAACTTCCGCCTTCTTCTGCTACTTTTGTATCAGCAATAGAGCCACTAGCTGAGCCAGAATCTCCAGAAGGTCCCTTCTCATATCTATCAAGTAAAATAATTTCACTAGCTACTATCTCTGTTTTATAGTTTTTCTTGCCGTCCTGATCGTCCCAGCTCCTTGTTTGCATACGTCCTGAGATAAATACCCTAGTTCCTTTTCTTGCTCTTTCTGCAAGCATCTCAGCTTGTTTTGCCCAAACTACAACATTATGAAATGTAGTTTCATCTTGCCATTCATCAGAAGCAGGATTCTTATAGCTTCTGTTTGTAGCTACACCAACTGCTGTTCCACTACCAGTATATCTAACTTGAATATCATTTGTAATATTGCCGATAATTTCAGCTCGATTTAAATCTCCAAACATGAATTTAATTTAATAATTTTAGGTATTTTTATTCTACAACTATTAGAAATAAATAAGCAAATCTATGGGTTATTTCTCTTTACTTTCTCGGTTAGTTGTAGATAGAGGACTTTTGCCAGCAAAGTATGCTAGCAGAACAACGATAATTATTGTTATAGCCCAAATTAGCGCTAATGTTTGTGGTCTATCTGTAAATAAGCCGTAAGTGATTAGTGCATTAGGTAAAACTATAGGAAATAATGCTAATGTTGTAGCAAATATAAATCTTCTAAAACGAATATTGGCTAGTCCTGACATAAAAGCAACTACATCAAACGATAGAAAAGAAAAAACTCTCATTAGAGTTAACTCTTCAACAGTTGTATGCTTTGAAAATTGTTCTGTGTAATTTTTAGTCTGAGGGAATTTTTTATAAACGTATTTTTTGCCTAGTCTCCTAGCTACAAAATAATGCACTATCGCAGCTGTTTGTACTC
>JAGQLK010000027.1 GCA_020429485.1 Candidatus Dojkabacteria bacterium
CAGGCGATGCCATCGATATTAGTCCTTGTAGCTGTTGTTGATTAGCCACTATTTCAGCCTCAAGTGATGGGTTACCATCAGCTTGGAACTGAGTTTTTAATACTTGTTCTTGTTGTTTAATAAGTCTTGCTAGACTTAAAACATCAGCTGGTCTCTCTACTCCCATATCAATCATAACTTGCATAATATCTTCATCGTGGAGATTTGCAAGAAGTGCATTAAGATCAGAATCTAGTGAAATTTGCGGTAGCATGCTACCAGGGATATATTCGTTTTCTCCCACAGTCATATTTGCTATCTCTTGTAATTCAGCTCTTCTTGCAAAGTTGAACCACCCTCTTGATTCTGTAAGTACACCTGTATTAGGATAATTTGCTTGGGCGTGATCTACTAGAGTTCCAAGCGCCATCATTCTAAGTGGGATAATAAGACCTTTATTCCTATGTGTTTGATCAAAAGCAAATGTCCAACCAATTTTGATTAAGAATTCATCTTCAGGAATAATATCACCAAGAGCAATTGGCCTAACTCCATCATCTACTGTCTCAAGAAATCTTTGCCCAGCAAAGTCTTGTCTTGGTTGAATAATGAGGTTTGATACAGCAACTGGTTCCTCACCTTCATACACTGCCAAAGTAATCCCTCTAGTTCGTGTATGATCAAATGCAGGTCCTTCTAGTGTTACTGGGTCTGGTGCATCTGGTCTTAATTCTAGATCTTGAGTATCGCCATAGTTGTATATACGGGTGTCTACACTAACAGTAGTATTTACTTGATTAAAGCGGTTTCTATCATTAAGAAAGACAACACGATGATTGGCAGGTAATGTTTGATCTGCAAGTGCGCTAACATTGGCAACTACTTCGTTAGCTAAAGAATTACCTGGGTAAAAGTTTGTTTCTGACATTTTTATAATTTAATATATTGTTTCAAACTGTATACGGTTTAGTATAGTCACATATCTTCTGAGCGCATCATAGCGATAAAGTAGTCTGCAACTTCAGCTGTCTCTGGATATTGTTGAAATACTAATGATAAATCGGGCATATATGAGAATTCTTCTCCATGTTGATCCATCCAACTTAAAACCTGATGTGGGAGAATATTTGACACTTCTGCAATGGAAGCTAAAACAGCTGCGTATTTCCTGGCTTCCTTTAATGCTGCATTAGTATTGATAATTTGGAACTCGGCATTTCTTTGTTGTATTGGGCTCATTCTTTCCATGCCTGTATAAATATTAGCTGTATAGATAGTTTCTGCTAATTCTTCTAGTTTCGATAACTCTACAGTCCCAGCTTGGTAACCTCTAGCCATAGCACAAAGTGTATTTAATGCCATTCTTCTAAATCGCATAGTACCTTGCCTCATATTAGCGTCTCCTTCTTCGGGGGTGGATATGCCTTGCATTAATCCCGCTGATTTCGTTAGGCAAGAAAATGTGCATGATAAACCGACTGCGGTCATTAAGTCTGTGAAATCTTGGTCATCAACTGCATCAGCAACTACTTGGCAAATAGCATATTCTGTAACTCTATCAGCAACAACGTCTACACTCCCTCCCCATCTTGAACCATATGTTTCTGGTAATTCATATTTCTCCTTTTTAACTCTGTTAGCTAATTTGAAGAGATGGATTAACATTCCATTAGATCTTGCTCGGGTACCATCCATAAAGTCTAGTGCGGATCCAGCTAAGTTTAGAACTCTTCCCATTAGAAGAGTCTGGTTTTGATCAGTCATAGCACGTGCACCTCTTATTGCCAATTCTGCACCTGCATCAGTAATATCATTAGCGTGAAGGGTTGCTGCATTAAATAATGCGTCATGTAGACTTTGACCCTGTGAAAGAAAATACAAAGTTGCACCTGTCTCGGTGACTGCTGTAATCAATGGGGCGGCTGCATATTGTAACAATCGATTGATAGAATTTCTACCATCGTCACCATCATCTATATTTGATGGCAGTTCGCTTGGAGCCATAACTGAAAAAAGTATTGGAAGTGAATTATAGCAGATAAGTGCTATAATCCAATAATTAATTATCTTCAAAGATGTCAAATGAAGGTAGATTTCATGCTGTAGAGGAAGCATCAAGAGCTGCTCATAGAAGTCCTGAGGCACTATATCAATTGCAGCTAACTATCAATGATCATTTTGCCACTAGGCATTATCTTTATCCTGACGCACAAGTAGAATGGCGTCCATATGCTATTCCAGGTAGACCTGGATATTTCTCAGAAGCTAAAGCACCAGAAACCTTGAGGTTAGGCATACCTGACATTACACCTGATTTTGTAAACCTGAGTGCATTCTTAGGTCCTTTTCAAGCACTAAACAGCAAGCCATTTATGAGATATATTCTTGAACTAGGAGGTCACAGTGTGCATGATATTGCGATTGCTTCAGGAGTACCAGCAGATTTTGACAGGCCTGATGAAGCATTCTTAGACTTTTTTGTTAGGACTCAAAGGGGGTTCCTTGAAGCAACATATGTATTAGGTGCTGCCACAACAATATATGGAGCTGAACTTGATAATGTTACAGCTAGTTTTGATCGAACATATCGACTTTATCCTCATCTAGTGAACTCATCATTTGAGTTTCCAGATGGAGTAGTAACAGATCAACATGAACTAAGACAGAGGCTTGTTGACTACTTTGGTGATTGGGATCAACAAGGAATATTTTTTACCCACATTGCACAGGATATGCAAGGATGTCCAGGTATTCTAATTACTGACGATATTTGTCGCTCAATTGGATACTTTATGGAACAAGATGAGAATTGGGATAGATTTGCCGCTAATGCTTTTCACTGGGCATAAAAAAATCCCCTCCGGTTAAGAAGGGGATTAATATTAAGAGAATTTGATTTTAGTGCATTGGACCAAAACCACCCATTCCCATACCACCTGGACCACCCTTGCCACCTGGACCTTTTCCTTCATGGATACCTAGACTTTCCATAGCATCGTGAAGCTCATCTAGTTCATCTGCAGTCACATCTAGACCTTTCTCTGATAAGGCATCTAGTATTTCTGCTTGTCTTTCCTCATGCATTTGATCTTTCTGTGCCTCTCTTTCCTCAGCTGTTAAATCTTCAAATTCAGCTTGTTTCTCTTCTCTAAGAGCTTGTCTTTCTTCTTCTGTCATATCCATCATTTCGTCGTGTTTTTCCTGATGGATTTCTTCAAGTGCCGCTAAGATGTCGGCTTGTCTATCTGTTAGGTCACCGTTGTCCACTGCATCAGAAATTGCTTGTTCTCTTTCAGCTTGCCTTTCAGCCTGCATTTCATCTTTTGTTTCTGAAATAGCTGTTTGAACTTGGTCTTCTGATACACCTAGTTTGCTAGCGAGACTTGATACAAATGAATCGTTATTCATTTGCGCTTGTGCTGCAGTTACACCTAGGCCGATTACTCCCATACCAGTGATACCTACTGCTGCACCTGTGATGATTAGTGTTTTTAGTTTGTTATTCATCGTCTTTATATAAAAAATAAATTAATTTAAATACTTCTGCAGTGAGTATTGGCTTCATATTACCTATATTGCAATAAAAATTATGTCAAAGGAATATAAAAAATACATAAAATATGCTGTAAATTTGTATAGTTTCATACGTAATCAGTATAATACCATTCTATAATGGTATTTTTGTTTGTAACTCCTACCTAAATGGCTCTAGGGACAGAGGCTCCTAATGTCTTTGCAGTAAATAATAGGATTGATTATTCATTTGGCCTTGAAAGCCAGACATTTCCGTATCCGCATGTCATAAATGACCTAGTAGAATTTTGGGGAGAAGGAGAGGCAGCTGAGTTTATTGAAGATATTCGCTGGAGAATAGATCAGGTTTTTACCGATGATGGATATAAGGTTTTAGCATTTAATATTTTCAGACAATTTGCAATTGGAGAAGCATTGAGTCATGACAAAAGTGATCCAATGCATCAACAGGTAATAGTTGCTGCAAGAGCTTCTCTAGACAGATTGCCTGATTTGATTGCTAATTCATACCATTATCGTCAGCCATTAAATGATTATGATTGTCTAATAGCATTTACTGGAGCAGTAACTCATGATTATTTATCTAAGTCAGAAGATGGAACATCAGCTCTAGGGAATGTACCCAAAGTAGAACAGGAACTAGCAAATCTAGGTTGCAGTGATGTATTTGTACGAAATGTTAGCGAGTTAGTGTTAGCAACTGATTATCAGAATGCTGCAAATAACTGGATATATTGGGTGAGTCGTGGAGAGAACTTTGCTCAGGAATTAGGTGATCTTACCATTAATATTCTGGCTACTCCAAGGGAGTATCTGTCTAATACTATACAGCAGCTTGCATATGCTCAAAGAACAAGTGTGAAGAGGATACTTATGCAAGCCCATGTGGTTATGGCTGACTTCTTAGGTATCTTTACTTCAGGTAACTACTTTGCGATTACAGACTTCCGTTATCCTGATGAAATCTCACCACCACTAGCTATGATTTCTTTAGTGGATGCTTTAGACAAGCTTACTGGTGGATCAAATGCACCAGATCCATGGATTATGCAAAGGTATAATGAGATACGAGAGTGGAGAATTGCACAATCAATCCTATAAAAAAAGTGCGGCCTAAGCCGCACTCTAAATTCAAAATGAATTATTCTTACTTAGTAAAAGCAAGGTAAATCATGTAGAAGAAGTTGATTCCTGGAAGGAATAACAATAGAACGTGCCATGTTGGCATGCCTAGTTTTTCTAGAAGTTTTACCCAAACCATTATAGTAACAACAATGTTAGCAACAGGTACGAACATTAGTAAGAAGTACCACATTGGATATCCTGATACCTTAACAAGAAGCACCATGTTCAAAACAGGCACAAATGCCCACCATGCATCTTTCTCTTCACCAGCTCTTTTAACGATTCTGAATAGTAAGTATGCACCGAAAAGGTATGCAGCTAAGTAGAAAACGCCAAGACCAAGTAGTGTCGCTAGTGCTGCACCATCACTAACTTCTGTAGTTGTCTCATATGAATAATCATAGAGAAAATCATCTGTTTGTGCGAATGCAGTTTGTGCTGTAGCAGCTAGTGCTGTCAACGCAACAAGACCTGAAGAGGCAATTTTGGTTAACTTAGACATTGAAAAAGAATAATAAATAATTAATTGCATTATCTGACAATATCTTTCAGATGTCAATTCAGTAGGGCATTAATCAGTATCAGAATACTCTTTTTTTATCTTATCTGAGTGTTCAGAGATAAGCTTCTTAACTTTTGGATCAATTACTATCTTACAGTATCCAGCATTTGGGTTATTGTTATAGTAATTCAGATGATAATCTTCTGCGGGAAAGAATTTCTGGAACTTTTCTATATGAGTTACTATTGGAGCACTAAATGTCCCATTACTATCCAGCTCTGCCTTTAATGATTCTGCAGTTTTTTGTTGTTCATCAGAATGATAGAAGATAATTGATCGATACTGTGTACCAACATCTGCGCCTTGTCTGTTTGGAGTAGTTGGATCGTGTGTTTTCCAATATATTTCAAGTAAGTCTCTATAGCTTATTTCATCAGGGTCAAATTCTATTTGCGCTACTTCTGCATGACTGGTGGTGCCAGAGCTCACTTGTTCATAAGAAGGATTGTCTATATCTCCACCAGAATAGCCTGGAGTAACAGAAACAACTCCTTTAAGTCTTTGGAATACTGCTTCAGTACACCAGAAACACCCGTTTCCTAAAGTCGCTAATTCGAGATTTGCCATATTTATATTGATAATTATTTATAGTTTAACATAATTGTGCAGAGTCGAAATGTTAGATTTTAGATTGAATATTATCCAGTAAGTTAGATTTCCTTTGAAGTTTTAGTTAAAGAGTGACGGTTCTATCTAATATCTAGGGTATAATTCGCTATATGAATTAAACTTAAATTATGGATCAAGAAACATATACAGCAATAATTGATGAGTCTGCAGATACATGGGGTAGTGCTGCTCTTACAGATTTAGAACAGGATCTGTTATTTCAGAGAAGAAGAGAATTGGGTAGTTGGGAAGCTGTTAGGGCAGAAGTTCTATCCGGCGGTCCAATGATTCCTGATCAGGTATTAGGCAGTGATTTCGTGCAGGCAGCTGTTCTACATGGCTGTCCAGTTGGCTATGAACTAATGCAAAATACTGAAGAGTGGGGAAGGTATGTCTGGTCTTACATCACCAAAAACAGAGCTTTTAGAGCGTTTAAAAGAATGATTGGTAGTACTGGTAATGAAACTCTTTATCAAGAATGGGTTGGTGATGAATTTAAGCAATCTGGTGAGCAAGGAACAAGTGAGATTATTAGACCATTAGAAGAAGGAGATTACGAAATTCCTATCAGAGGCATAGAAAAGACAGCGGCCTATTGGCCATGTCAAATGTTAAGAGTATTAGAAGCATATAGAACAGGGAGAGAATATCTTGATCTTGATCCTAATTTAGTAACTAGAAGAAGGGAGCTTCTAAGTATTGAATGGTTTTCGTTACAACCAGCAGTAGATGCAGCTGACAGCATAGAAGATGTAGCGATAAATGTAGCTGTAAGTATTACTCACACCTTAAAAGAAAGAGGGCTAGACGATTTAACAGTTGCAAGGATTGTAATGCGTGGATATGACCCACAACCAATGTTAGAAGAGCATGGACAGTATGAGAGTATAGGCTGGTTATGGCAAAGAATACTTGAAGAGCTAAATACTGAAGAAGATAACCTGGGATTGACTGAGATATTAAGTCACGAGGTAGCTCGTAGAACCCAGTTAGCATATGAGAAAAAATCTGGAAATCAGTAAATTTTTTCAAAAAAAAGGGTTGCGATGTTTGAAACGCACTAATAGAATATGCTCATAATTAATATTATTTAGACCTAATAATTATGAGCGATCAGGTTGATAAAAATGAAGAAGTCCAAGACGATGAGAACGTAGAGATCGATGATGTTAATCTTGATTCTTTTGCAGATGAATTCGATGAAGATGAAGATAACTTTGGTCTAGACATTCCTTCTGAAGAAGACGACGATAGCTATTAACTCTATCCCCATTTACTAATTATGACCTTTATAGAAATATAATGTTTCTGTATGAAACTTACTATTTTTATAATGAACTAGTCATAGATTTACTATATCTATCAGGTGTAAAAGTACCATTATAGATATAATTGCTCAATTAGTATTTATTTACTAATTGATCTTTAACAAGTAAAGAACATGGTACTTAATAGTCTGCAAATAGCAGATGAGCGAAAGTTGTTTTCAGACTATTATGTATGTCTGATGATATCGGTCCACATTAGTAAAGGAGATGATAAATGTTCGAAGGACCTTTTGGTAACATGACTTTGCCGCAACAAGTGGCCACAACAATCATTGCGATCGACACAATCTTATCTATGATTCTCATAGTTTGTTGGCGTTTATTGCAAAGCACAAATAATCCCAAGTACGAAAAAATACTCATGGTGATTATGATCAGCACCTTGGCAATAGGGCTTGCTGTTTCCGTCCCGGCGAGTATTTTTTGGGATACGTTGTGGTCATGGCGAACTCTTCCTGCTGAAGAGCAGATGAGTTTGTTCAGGCTTGTCATTATTGATGTGGTTGCGTGTTATTTTTTAGTCGCTTCCGCTCTTATCATGTATTTCTCAGAATCAAAGCGTGTACAACAGATTGCCGTTGTCATTTTCCTCATTGCTTTGATAATAGCGATACCAATTTCGATTTATATCGGTTTCGTCGAATCCAAAGCGCAATGGGACGCATTCTGGGACTTTCTTAAGTAGTTCATTAGACTCTATGGTAGCGTTGATTCGTTCAACACAATTGCGCTCAGCGCTACCAAAGGAGGGTTACTCTAATTGCATGATTTTTCTGCAAAACCTTTCCGCCATGTTCTTTACACACTTATTAATGATGCGATTATCATTAATATTCCAACTATTACTAGAAAAGGGGCAAAGTTAATCTTTTCAGCTACCTTGAGTAGCCAATTTATGGTTAGATATCCGAAAACAAATGACGCTAAAAAGGCAAGTAGCATTGAGGTCTCGGCGTTGAATTCATTTAAATTTAGTAAAATATTTCCAGCAATCACTATCGGAATGCTCATTAAAAAGCTAAGCCTAAGTGCTTCTTTTTTATCGAAGTTTCTCAAAAGGAGAACAGATACAGTTAATCCAGATCTTGAAAGTCCTGGTAAAGCTGCGAAACTCTGAGTTAAGCCAAGAAGTATGGCATCTGCGATGGTTGGCAGTTTTTTTTCTCCTGTTTGATTTTTACTCTTAAATTGTAGATAAGCAGTGACCAATAGCAAAATACCAACAAGTATATTAATTACTTTGCTTGATTGGGTAAGACTTTCTTCAAAATTTTCTACTATTTGGAGAAATACAATGCCTAGTATACCTGAGATAGCAGTTGTGATAATTAAATAGTGTATAAGAGATTTTTCTTGGGCAGGTGCGTTCTTATAGTTAAGAATCCATTTGATAATATTCCATAATTCTTTACGAAAATACACAATTGCTGCACATGTAGTACCAAGATGTAAGAAAAGTGCAAAATTTAGTAGTTGCTCTAAGTTGTCAAAGTTATGAAAAACATTATTTTCTAGCAATACTATAACTCCCTCTGAGCTTACTGGTAGCCATTCCGCAATGCCTTGAATAATGCCTATGATAATTGCATCTAGATTCATACTTAATAAATTTAAAAACATGTATATTATATACCCTCTATGATTTTATTTCTTTAATCTCATGAAAAAGAATTTTATCATCCAGGCTTAATTCAAATGCACCTTTTATTTTCTTGCCGTTTAGCACAAGAGGTAGCCAGTATTCATCATCTGGCCACATTGTAGAGTAGGGGATTTCATCATACGAGAACCATGCTGGACGCATCTCCTCTGTTTCAGAAGGGTTACCAACCCACTCAGTACATATGTATACATGCACTCGTTGATTAATACTCATGTTTTCTGGAAAAGAGAATTCTAATTCTGCTACCTTGTCATATGTTTTAGGAGTGACGTTTATTTCCTCTTGGGTTTCTCGGATCATAGCTTGCTCAATAGTTTCTCCAGCATCGAGCTTTCCTCCTATTCCGTTATACTTGCCTTCTGCAAAACCTCTTTTCTTCATCCCTAGGCAAATCTCAGAGGATTCTTTTTTGATTAGGAAACACAGTGTTGCATCACGCATTTTCTTTTAGCTCTAAAATATATCTTTCCATTGTACTCTGATTATCATTTTCTTTATTAATATTTGTAGTGATAACCAATGGAAAGGCTGGTTTGTCTCTACCTACATGTGGTAAAAATTTTGAGTCAATTAAATAGCCTTGTCCTGCTTCCGTTAGAGCAAGATGTTTTGTTGTAAATGCGTTTAGTCTGTAGCTATATTGGGGATATTCAGATACTATTTGTTTGACTTTAGTAAGCTCTTCCTCAGTTAGCTCTTCTAGTGGGGCCCCAATTATCCAATTTATGAAATCATAGTCCGCTTCGGTTTTCCCTCTAACAATTACCACTTGGGCACGCAATTTTGGACCAAGTTCAATAGGTATTGATATTGCTTTGCTTGCTGCTTGAAGTGTAACACCAATTTCTGCTGGGTAAATCATGGCACCAAACTTTAATCCAGGTGCCTTATCTCTTCTACCGAGTAGTTTATATGCTGGAAGTTGAGAGCCACATGAACATGGAGAGTCAACTGTGAAATATTTAACTACTCCAAAATCAGCTGCATCATTGACAAAAGAAGCTACTCCTTCACCTCCAAGTCTGGTCATTAGCAGTAATTTCCTTTTTCCCTCGTCAACCTGGGTCGTATAATTTGACATTGGACTATAGTGAATGAAGCCTGGTTCACATGTAGGCTGTATTTCACTGTATCTAATACCTCCTACTGAGCTATGTACCTCAGCCTTGCCTGCAGATTCAACTATTTGTTTTGGTTTCCAATATTTATGAAAATACTCAATATGACTGTCTGTTAAGAAGTTACCTAAGCCAGATATAATATTCGAGATATTAAGATCTTTAGGATCGAAACCAGCTTGAAGAGCTAGCTCAGTGAATCGTATTATGATGGCAGGAACTGAGGCGATGAAATCATAGTTGTAATTCTCTTTATTATTAAAAAATTCTGTAACACCTTCTATGGTTAATAATTCATGAGTATCTGGGAAGTCTACAGTGATATCTGTTGTATCACTCAAGATTTTATATGCTCTGCCAACAATTCCCTGATTGGAAATAAAAGATAATCCTCTCGAACCAGAACTTAGCCTCAGAAGTCCCATTTTCATTATATTAGGCTCAACAAAGCACTTGTAGTATGCCCATTCGTCCCAAGGTAACTCATAGGGGTTTCTTGTAGTAGTTCCACTAGTGTAATGAGTGTGTACATCTCCTTTGAAATCATCATGCCACATAGTACGCCCATCTTTTAAATATTCTGCTTTTG
>JAGQLK010000028.1 GCA_020429485.1 Candidatus Dojkabacteria bacterium
AGGTAAAACACAAGTATTATCTATAACTACATTAGGATCTACTAGACTAGCTCAAATGCTAGAAGGACTTGATGGCGAAGAAGAGAAATCTTTTATGCATCACTATAATGGACCAAACTATTCATTTGGCCAAGCTGGAAGATTTAGCTATTATCCAGGTAGAAGAGAAATAGGTCACGGAAACATTGGAGAAGGTGCACTTAGAATGGTAATGCCTTCATTAGAAGAATTTCCTTACACAACAAGAGTTGTATCTGAAGTATTATCACAGATGGGATCTAGCTCAATGGCTTCTACATGTGGAGCATCATTAGCATTAATGGATGCTGGAGTTCCAATCAAAAAAGCTGTTGGTGGTATTTCAGTTGGATTAGTTACAGAAGATGGAAACATAGATAACTACAAACTTCTTACAGATATGGAAGATGTAGAAGATTTTTATGGTGACATGGACTTCAAAGTTACAGGTACAGATACAGGAGTTACTTCAATTCAATTAGATAATAAGTTGATGGGAGTACCTGTTGCAGTTCTTAAAGTAGCTTTTGGTGAAGCTAAGAAGGCTAGAGGAACTGTTCTAGCAGCAATGAATGCTGTTATTGCTGCACCTAGACCTGAGTTAAGCAAATATGCACCAAAGGTACAATCAATTAAAATCAATCCTGATTTAATTGGAGAACTTATCGGTCCTGGAGGAAAGAATATTAAAGCAATACTTGAAGGCGCAGGAGATGGAGTAGATATTGATATTCAAGATGATGGTACAGTAAATATTACTGCTACAAATCAAGATGGAATGAACTACGCCTTGAAGGAAATCAATAGTATTACAGAAGAACCAGAAATCGGCAAAGAATACGATGCAACAGTTGCTAAAGTTGTTGAGTTTGGTATCTTTGTAGATGTAACCAAATCAATTACAGGATTGGTTCATGTATCTGAAATGTCTAATGAGTTTGTCAAAGATCCTAGCACGCTATTCAAAGAAGGCGACAAAGTTCGCGTTAAATTGATTGGTCTTAAGGATGGCAAACAAAGCTTCTCAATCAAACAGGTAGGGAAATAACAATTACACAATTTAATTAGTTTGATGGTCAAAAGGACTTTTGCTTCAATCAAAAATCTGCTTCTAAAAGAGCAAAATGAGATCATATCGGCTGCAGCAATGCTAATGGTCTTATCGCTCTTTACTAAAACGACTGGGATGGTTTTCCTTTCGTTATTTGCTAGAGAATTTGGAGCAACAGCAGAAACTGATATTTTCTATATGGCTTCTGTAATCCCGGAGACCATCACTAATATTATTTTAATGGGAGCAATTTCTGGCTCTATTATCCCAATATTTATCAGCCTAAAAGAAGATAAGGGAGAGAAAGACTTTATCGAGTCATTTAGCTCAACATTTAATTTGAGTATGTTGTTCTTCATATTCTTATCACTTGTTGCAGGTATTTTTGCTAAGCAACTTATTCCTATTGCTGTAGACATGACTCAAAGACAAGAGCCATTAACTGCTGAGCAAGTTGATCAAATAGTTTCGATCATGCGCGTTCTTTTATTCCCTCAAGTAATATTGGCTGTAAGTGCATTTATTTCTACAACTCTAAATATTTACCATAGATTTATTATTCCACAATTAGCACCTTTGTTTTATAACATTGGTAGAATAATTGGTGTGGTAGTACTAGTCCCTTTGCTCGATGGGAGCATATGGGGCTTAATATGGGGAATCATATTAGGCGCGGTACTGCACTTAGTAGTGCAATTGCCACTCATGAATCATCTACGTATTAAATTTATGTATGGTTATATTGACCTGAAGGATAAGTATTTTAAACAGGTATTGCAGTTAGGATTTCCTAGAGTTCTTAGTTTAAGTGCTGAACAAGCAGCTGTGATAACAGATAGTTTGATTGCATTTGGTTTAACTATAGGTGCATTGTCTACTTATCAGCTTGGAGTGAGATTGATCTCATTTCCACTTGGCTTATTAGGTACTTCCTATGCAATTGCTGCGTTCCCTTCCTTATCAAAACTTTATGCTAAAGGTGCTAAAGAGGAATTCTCTCAGTTGGTTGTCAAAATAATCAATCAGGTTCTTTTCTTGGCAATTCCACTAGCTGTAATTATGCTAGTGCTAAGGGTTCCTATTGTTAGATTAGTATATGGTTTACTAGATGGTAATTTTGATTGGAATGACACACTTCAGGTAGCATGGGTAGTTATGTTCTTCTCAATTGGATTAGCTTTTGAAACATTAAGAAGTGCAATGTTTAGAGTGTATTATTCTATTCATAATTCCTGGGTACCAATGGTATCAAGCATATTTGTAGTAGTGCTTGGAGTTGTGACTGGAATATTATTTACAAATTATTTAAGTCATTTTGATAGCTTTTCTCTTAGGGAATTAAGTTGGAATCTTAGTTATTTTACATCTAAAGGAGAAGGTTCTGCTGGAGTCGGTGGCTTGGCATTAAGCTCAAGCTTGGTGTTTACCTTGGAATTTTTCTTCCTATTATTTGGACTTGTTCAATTAAAAGCGATCACAGATGTACGTGATTTGGTTTTTAGAATATCTAAGAAACTTCTGGCTGGTTTTACTATGCTCGTTGTTTCTTATGCTATGGCAAAGTTATGGGAACAAATCTTAAATACAGAGATGACATTACAGTTAATAATCTTAACTATCTCAACAGTTATTTCTACGTTCATGTTCTATATCTGGACAAGTTTTGTAATGAATGTTGAAGAAGTAGAGGTATTTGTTGGTTTTATCGCACGTAGTCTAAAAAAAGTTTTTAGAAAATAAATATGAGGATCCATGAACTTGATGATGAGGAAATGGATTATGATGATGAAGATGAAGATACAAGAAGCTATCTTCCAAATCCATTCAAAATACTCTGGCAGTCACTCCTGAGTATAAAGAAAATTATCTCCATAGGCTGTACATTACTTTTGCTAGCATTGATTAGTCTTATCTTGGTTTTGATCTTTAGGCCTGATCCACTCTGGAATCCTCTTAAATCATTTATCAATGATAATTATTCACCTGAACAAGCATCACAAGAATATAGCTATAACGCAGGCGAAGAGATAATAGTATCAGAGCAAGACTTGGCCTATCTAATACAAAAGAACTTAAATACAGATAAGGCAATAGCAACCGAATTAGAACCAGGCAAAATAAGTATTTTCTTGAATATAGATTCAAACGAAAAACCATTATGGGTGAAAACTGTTTTTGAGGTTTCAGAATCAGGTTATGTAGAACTTAAGGAGATCGGACTGGTCAGATTTAATCTACCTCAATTAATAACAAGTAAATTGGATAGTCTATTGGGAAGACTCTTAGATGTCTTTAATAGCGAAGATATTGATAATGTATTAGAGCAACTTTTTGCTGAAGAATTCAGAATATTTAATGTTAGAATAGAAGAGAATCAGATAATTTTGCAATCAGAAGTAAAATAACCATGCTTAAGCTCATTCATGGAGATAATACGTATGGCTCTTATCAAGAGCTTAACAAAGTGCTGAAAAAAAATCCGGAATATAAGATTATCGATGGTAGTAAGCTGGATAATTTGGACGATATTTTTGTTAGTGTTGAAAGCATGACTCTATTTGCATCCGAACCAAGCTTAACTATTGTTAAAAGGCTCTCTAAGAATCGGAAAAAAAGTTTACAGGATCAATTAGTTGAGGAAATTAAAGACATTAAATCAAACGATGTGAATCTAGTCTTATGGGAAGATAAGAGTATGGATAAAAGAAGCAAGCTATATAAGTTACTAAAGAAAAACGCTGACGTAAGTGAATGTGCAGAATTAGATGAGCCTAAACTTATTAAATGGGTGCAACAAGAAGCAGAAAGGTTTGGTCTAAGCGTTTCAAGTAAAATTGCGATAGGGATCATTGATAGAGTAGGCGTAAATCAATTTAATCTCACCTCCGAATTAGAGAAAATATCTCTATTAGTACTTGATAGAGATAACAAATTGATAGTAGAGGATGATCTTGAAATAGTAAGTAATTCAGATAAAGAAGCAGATATATGGAAATTAATGGATGCAATTTCTAGCAAAAATAAGAAGCAAATAATGATATTAGGCAATGAATTCCTAAGAAATCAAGCAGAGTTCCCATATCTAATTTCTATGTTAACAAGACAACTTAAAATTCTGATGTTAATGAAACATCCACAAACTACATCACAAGAGATATCTAGCAAACTAAAGATTCATCCATACACACTTTCAAGGGCGAGAAAGCATTTACATCTATTTGATTTAGACAGAATAAAACTCTTGATCAACAAACTATCTAACTTGGATTTTGCAATTAAGGAGGGTAGAATAGATGCTACATTAGGACTAAATTTGTTCTTAGCAAGTTTATAATTCAATGCCCAAAATTAAAAATACTACAATTTCTTTTTTATTAATTACCTTCTGCTTACTAATAATTGGAGGTATTAAGGTCTATGGGATAGAGCAGACCGCAAAAGACTCAATGGCTGTGGATACAGATTTAATAACCTTAGAGGACAATTTTGGATTACCCGATTCAATTGTGATAACTCCATTATTTCTTGAAGTAGATGATTTTGTGTCAGATGCTGATTGGTATAGAGGGCTTTTTTATTATCAGACTGTGAGACTAAACCAGGGAGATATTTTATTCCACTATGTTGTTCTAAGCGACGGGACGATAGTTGAGGGGAATTCAAAGAAACAAGATCAAAAGGTTCCAGTAGAAGGCGAATCTTCTCCTATTTTAATAGCATACTTAGCGAGTGAAAATGCACAAGATTTTGAACCAGAAGCAAAGGATCCTATTTCTAAACTAATATTGGATATTGCTAATACTCAGGCTATACCATTAGAAAATATTAGTGTAAAAAGAATGGACTTTATCGCACGAGATCAAGAAGCTGTAGTTATGCGAACTGACGTTATAGGAGGTAGATGGGGTAGAAGCTTAACAAATATGATCGATACCATTAGGCCTAACTATAGCCCAATAGAAAAACAGTACTCATTTGCAGTTGAAAATGTAGAATTACCTACAGATACAGTTAATTATGGTGATGATATTATCGCGAATATTACCATAAAAAATACAAGTGATTTTGCACTTCTGCAAGGAACAGAGGGTGAAATACTAGTTTCTAAAGTAGATGGTGATTTTAGTAATTTCTATGTAAATAATGTATGGCTGAGTTTGACTCAAGCTCCGCTTATGGAAACAGGGCAGGTGATTAAATCAGACGAATCATTAACATTCCAATTGCGTTTATCTACTCCATTGGCTTTTGAACAGATAACTGAAAAGTTCCAACTTATAAATGCTGTAGGACAGCCATATCCGGGAACTGAATTCGAACTTACTTTGCAAGTGGCTAGATTAGATTCAGAAGTAGTTGAAATATTAGACACTGAAACTGGTACACTTAATGTAAGAGCATCTGCATCTGGATTCTCAGAAGTAATTTCTAGAGTAAATCCAGGTCAAAGATTTATAGTTTTAGAAAGAAACTCTGGTGGTTGGGTCAAAATTGACCTAGGTGATAATCAGTCTGGCTGGGTCTCTCAGCAATATACCAAAACACTTTAAGAAAATTTAAATCAACTATAATAATATAGTAAGTAAATGTTATGTCAGGAGAAGCTAAAACAACTGTAACCAACTCGCCGTTTGTAGCTGATATTGCAAGTCTAGTAGCCGACGCTCCTCACGATCAGGTCAATGTCTGGGATCATTATACACTTGAAGCTAACAGACAAGTTTTAGACCACTTAAATATTGGTCAAGCTGGCACTTCAAAAGAAGGAGTTATTGAGCGAGCAATTGAATATAAGAATGAGAATGTAAGGACAGAACAGATGTTGAATGTTGAAAGTAGTTTGAACGAACATGGTGAAGTAGTAGATTATACTTTAACTCATTCTCAAAATAGGCTGGATGCGGTTACTCGAAGTGAGGTTACTGCAACTGATAATGGAGAAAATAAGCATAAGGCATATACACCTGCTTTCAAAGTTGTATACGGTCCAGATAGCATGGTGGGTGAAGTTGAATTAAATGTTGATAAGTTATTAAGAGGAATGCACATAAAATTCGTTCTTGCTAATGGTCAAGAAGTCTTAGTTCCAAGAACAGCCGGATCGATTGATTTCACTGAACTTAGTTTGCCTACAGAGCAAACTACAGAAATCAATAGAATTAGAGATGTAATATTAGGTAATATAGGAATTGATATTCTAGATGATGTCGCGTCAGTTGGTATCTCGTTAAAGAACTTAGTTAGGAATAGTTTATCTGTAGGTAATCAGCAAGTAAGACAGCTATTTCCAGCAAATATCCAGACAGAAGCTGCTAGTTCTAATTGACAGTTAACATTCATAGATGTTATTTTTGAGTAAATAATCTACTCTTTTTAAAAATTTCAGAACTGCCGATTTAATTTTATATAAATATATTCACATGGCGAAAAAAGAAACAACAACAAAAGAAGCACCAGAAGCTAATGCAGGCAAAAGTAAGGCACTAGATCTTGCAATGCAACAAATTGAAAAACAATTTGGAAAAGGCTCAATAATGAAACTGGGTGATAAAGCACAAGAAAAGATTGCCTCTATTTCAACAGGAGCGCTCTCATTAGATATTGCACTCGGTGTTGGAGGAGTACCAAAAGGGAGAATAGTCGAGATTTATGGTCCAGAATCATCTGGTAAAACAACACTTGCAATGCATATTGTCTCAGAAGCACAGGAAAATGGCGGTGTAGCTGCTTTTATCGATGCAGAACATTCATTCGATCCTGTATATGCTGAAAATATTGGTATTAATACAAAGGATTTACTTATCTCTCAACCTGATAATGGAGAACAAGCACTAGAAATTCTAGAGACATTAGTAAGATCAGGTGCAGTTGATGTAATAGTTGTAGACTCTGTGGCAGCATTAACACCTAGAGCTGAAATAGAAGGAGATATGGGTGATTCTCATATGGGCTTACAAGCAAGATTAATGAGTCAAGCATTACGTAAAATTACAGCTATAAGTGCTAAGATGGGAACTACTATTATTTTCTTGAATCAGTTGAGAATGAAAATAGGAGTTGTATTTGGTAATCCTGAAACAACAACAGGTGGTAATGCCCTTAAATTCTATGCATCAGTGAGAATGGAGATTAGAAGGAAAGAAAAAATTGGAAGTATGGACGATATTCAAGGTCATGTTGTTAGAGTAAAAATAGTTAAAAATAAGATTGCACCACCATTCAAGGAGGCAACTTTCGATATTATCTATCCTAATGGTATTGATAAGATCAGCTCACTAATCGATGCGGCATTACAATTTGATGTGATTCAGAAAGCTGGTGCTTGGTATAGAAAGGGTGATACACAAATGGCTCAAGGCAAAGAAGCAACTAAAGAATTACTTCGTAGTGATGCAAAGCTTAGAAAAGAGATTTTTCAAGAAGTGAAGAAAAAAGCTAATATTTAATTCATTAGCTCTCTGAAACTTGTTAAACTATTAAACACTGCCAATTGCTTTACTACTAATTATTTTTAAGACCTTATTTATATGGCGAACATAACAAAAAGTCTAGATTCTTTATTTATCTCGAAGGTAAGAATAAAAGCAATTAAATACTTCCTTTTCAATCTGGATACGCCGATACACTTACGAGGCGCGGTACGAGAACTGAAAGAAGAAATTAATGCTGTTAGAAGAGAGTTGAATAGACTTGAAGCAATCAAATTTCTTCTTAGTGAGACTAGAGGCAACAGAAAGTATTTTTCTCTGAATCCAGAATATCCTTTATTAGCAGAGCTTATGGGGATTTTTCATAAGGCTTTCGGCTTAGGTGGAGCAGTGGTGTCTAGTCAGACTAAGCTTGGTGATGTAAAGTATGCGATTTTGACTTACTCATTTGCTCAAAACATGAAAACTAATACTCAGAATGTTGATTTAGTTTTAATTGGAGATATTGATCTGAAAGTTTTAGCAGAGATAGTAGAAGAGGCAGAAAAAAATCTAGGTCGAGAAATTATTTATACAGTTCTTAAAGAAAACGAATTCAATCTTCGTAAGAAGCGAAGAGATGCATTTGTAATGGAGTTACTTATCAATGGGAAGATAATACTTATAGGCAACCCAATTGAATTAAGTGCATAATGAACAGATCACTACAGCCACTTAAGAATACACCACAATCTAAAGATAAATATAAAACCTGGTTAAGACAGGCGAGATTTGATCTAGAAGCTGCTAGACTCAGTCTAGGAAATGGCTTTAACGAGTGGGCTGCATATCAATCAGAACAAGCTGTAGAGAAGGCTCTCAAGTCCATATTAGTACATGCTGGTTGGAGACCACCTAGAGTTCATAAATTACCTGTTCTTTTAGGAATGTGTAACTCTGTAAATGATAAATGTAAACAAACGAAGTTTAACTTCAAACATTTGGAATCATTTACATTTATTTCAAGATATCCTTTTTTAATACCGAGTAAGGATCACCAAACTCCGCACGAACTAATTTCACATGAGGAAGCACAGAAAGCAGTATTGCAAGCAGATGATTTTCTAGACAAAGTAAATAATATCCTGAGTATTCCTGTCGAAGAAATACCTGTAGCTGCTATGGCTGACGAAATGTTTACTAGAGAGCAGATTGATGAAAGGCTTAAGGAGGTAAAACAAATATTGATCGATGAATTTAATCCGAGCAAAATAATCTTATTTGGTAGCTTTGCAAGAAACGGAGCTATTTCAAGAACTAAAACTATGGATATTATGATAGTAGCTGATACTGATCTCAAATTTATTGAAAGAATCAAAAGAGCGAGGGAAATTACACAAGGGCACTCACCTATAATAGAACCACTGGTTTATACTCCAGATGAGTTTAAATTTATGGTTGAAGAAGAAGGTGAAGGATTTATTGAAAATGCGCTTGAAGAAGGTATAGAAATTTATTCTAGATAAAATATCTAATGTACAATCACGCACCTCAAGATTATACCTGTCCAATCTGCATAGCATTAGATGGCAATGAGAATGATGATACTTGGATTAAGCAGGCTGATATTTTCTATAAAGATGATAAAGTAGCCGCACTCATTAATTCGAAGTTTCTAGTTAGCAATCCTGGACATGTAATTGTTGTGCCACTTGAACACTATGAAAACCTTTATGAACTTCCTGAGGATATTAGTCATAGAATCATTGAAGTGAGCAAAATGGTAGCTCTAGCAATGAAAAAAGCTAGAAAATGTGATGGGATAACAGTGAGACAGAATAACGAACCTGCATCTGAACAGCACGCATTTCATTATCATATGCACCTTGTACCACGGTTTAACAATGATGAATTCACATTAAATGACGAAACATATGTATCAGATCCTGGTGATCGAATTCCATATGCACAAGAGCTGAAAAAGTACCTCTAAACAAAACTTCTTTTTTCACTATTTTAGATATATTCTGAACAGGATTATATATTGTTTGATCGCAACTGGTAGTTCATTCTGTTATAATTATTGCATAGCAGAAAACATAAATGCCTAGAGTAATAGTATCATCTGGACATACTTCAAAGAGTCCAGGTACAGTTGCAAATGGATTGAAAGAAGTTGATTTAGCTAGAAAAATTGCTAAAGCAACACTCCCTCATTTAAGACAGAATGGTGTAATCACACTTTCTGTTCCACCTGATATGGATTTATTCCAAAGACTAGAATGGATTAATAAAACTGGGTATGACGAAAATACAGGAGACATTGCTATCGAAATTCATATTAATGACGGTGGCGATAGTGGTGTAGAGGCATGGTATGAAGGTGAAGGCGATACAGAATCTAAGAGATTAACAGAGACTCTACTTCAAGAAGTAACAGCAGAAAGTGGATTAACTAATAAAGGAAGCAAAAGTGAATATGATCATGATTTAGGATCAATAGCATTTTTACATGAAGTGCATCCAGTAGCATCATTAATTGAATGTGGATATATTGATAATGAAAAAGATGCTGAATTTCTGAAAGATGATAATAATATCGCTAAGCTGGGTAAAGGAATTGCAAAAGGAATTCTAAAGTATTTAAATATAGAATATAGAGAAGCTCAAATGCCGGCTAATAATAATCAACAACCGCAAACAAATCAAAACCAATCTACAGCCAAGCCAGCAGCAAAACCTAGAATTAGGCCTGCTGGTAACAACTCTACCATGCCACCTGTTTCGGCAGTGGGAAATAGTGGTGGAGATGGAAACAATAGTATCCCAGTACCAAATAATGCAGGTTTGGGAAACCCAATGGCAGGATTAGGGAATCCAGGTGGTATGGGAGGATTTGGCGCAGGTGGAGCAGG
>JAGQLK010000029.1 GCA_020429485.1 Candidatus Dojkabacteria bacterium
TTATTTTTCATAGTAACACTAATTTTTGAATATAATTAAACTTTGCCTTGGGCAAGAATATTAAATTTTCTTGTAATATAAAAAAACACGCACAAGAAATTAGAGTGCGCTCCAAATTTTAATTAAGTTTTATGTTTTTTTTGGGTTTTTGGCCGTTTTCAAAGAATTTTTAACATACGCGAGTCTTTTCTATAACACAGAAAAGCCAATATTGTCAATACTTAGGAGGGAAAATTGAGAAAATTCAGTAAATTTAGGGTTTTTAAAGAAATTTTGGCATTTTTACCGAAAAAATATCAAATTAAATAAATATTTAATCCCAATCTGGAACATAATACTTCCTATTTTTTAAATTGTCAGGAAGATATTGTTGATCAATCTTTTTACCATTATTTTGCTCTTCTCTCCAAGTATATCTAACATGCCCATTACCATATCCCATACCTTTCACCACCTTATTTACTGGATTTCTTAGATGTAATGGGATTGGATCTAAGTTCATATCTTCTACATCTCTTAGTGCTGCAAATATACCATCAGTAGAAGCAATGGACTTAGGGCAGGTAGCTAGATAAGTAGCAGTCTGGGCTAAGATTAGCTGTGATTCAGGCATACCGATCATTTTGACAGCTTGCATGCAGTTAGCTGCTAATACAAGCGCATTTGGACGTGCATTGCCAATATCTTCAGAAGCAAATATTAGTAGTCTCCTAGCAATAAATGTTGGATCCTCACCTGCTTTAATCATGCGTGCTAAATAATGCAATGTTGCATTAGCATCACCACCTCGCATACTTTTGATTAAAGCTGATATTGTATCGTAATGATTGTCGCCTTTCTTGTCGTAATAGATCGCCTTTCTTTGTATTGCTTGCTCTGCAGCTTTTAGGTCAACTTTTTTGCCTAAGCTAGCAGCTAAGTCTACTGCATTGATAGCTGTACGAGCATCTCCATTTGAACTTTGCACGATATGTTGAATAGCCTTCTTCTGCCAAGAATTATCAGGGAACTCTTTTGTAGCTCTTTCTACAACCTCTGTTATATCCTGTTCGGTTAATTCATTAAGTCTGTATACTTGACTACGAGAAATTAGAGGTGCATTAACATAAAAGCCTGGATTTTCAGTAGTAGCACCTATTAGAGTGATAGTCCCATCTTCTACATGAGGCAGAAATGCATCTTGCTGTGCCTTGTTAAAGCGATGAATTTCATCGACAAACAATATTGTATCTTTGTTAAAAAAGCCTTGATCTTGTTTAGCACCTTCAATTATCTTTCTAACATCTGCTATACCACCTGTTACAGCAGAAAAATGCACAAAATCTGCATCAATATAATTTGCTATCAATCTAGCCATAGTAGTTTTCCCGCAACCAGGTGGCCCCCATAAAATCATGTTGGTTATCTTACCCGATCTAAGCATTTTTTCTATTGGCTTGTCTTTACCAATTAAATGGGATTGCCCAATGTAGTCTTCTAATGAATTAGGTCTAAGTTTTTCTGCTAGAGGTGTAGCCATATAATTATGTTAATACCAAAAACATAATATCAGCTTTTGCTTTTTGTGTATACTAGGTATACTATCTTTTGATGTATTTAGTTGTTTAATAGTTATTCGATAGGGAATCTAACGGTAAATGTAGTTCCAAAACCTACTGCACTTCTATATTCCAGACTACCGCCATTTTCTTCTACAACAGCCTTGATATTTCCTAAGCCAACACCATGACCTTCAATTTCTGTCTGTTCAGCGCCTAGTCTTTGCCCGATATCAAAGATTCGTCTCAAATCTTCTTCCGAGATTCCTGCTCCTCTGTCTGCAACGGTAAATACCCACTCTCCTCCTCTAACCATTGAGCTAACAACTACATCGGCTTCATCATCGTTATTTGGGCCAGTATATTTAAAAGCATTGGAAATTAGATTGTAGGCTATTCTTGTTGCAAGTGTTTGATCTATTGGAACATCACACAGTTCTCCCAAACCAACAGTATCAACAATTAGCTGGTTAGCACCATCTACATTTTCCTGTAGTGCGGTTATCATATCCCAAACTAATTCATTTACTTCTGTAAATTGAGCCATCTGTATAGGCTCTTGTCCTGATAAAATAGCTTTTAATTGAGTATTGATAAACTCCCTCAAAACTGCATATTGCCCTTGCACGGTACTTACGGCACGTTGCAATTTAGGATCATCCATCTGATCTATTGCTTTCTGTAAAATACCTGTATACATTTGCATAATAGCTAATGGGGCCTTGATATCGTGAAATACACCTGCACTTCTTTCTGCCAAGCCTCTTATAAACTCAGCTTTAATTTGTTGATCAATTACCGCTGAAAAAATCTGCATTGCAGTATCAACTTGTTCGAATTCTAGCTCCGATACTGGAGGGTTCTCCTGATGGAATCCACACACAACTAGCCCATACATCTCGTAATCTTCTTCTCCAGGGCCTACTTTCCTTAATAATGGATGAGCATATGCTGCCCTTGATGAATATCTAGCACTAATCTCTTGCCCCTGTATTCTTTTATCTGCATCAAATATTGGTCGATAGCCATTTCTTAGTAGCTGTGAAGCATAGCTGCCTGGCTTCTCATTTAAAGCAATGAAGCCTTGTTCCCAGAATGTCCCTTCATCAGTTTGGCCTGTTGTTGTTACTCGCTTCTCTAATACATAACCCAGTTGTTCATCATGGTGAACAAACGAGATACTTACGGCATCAGCACCTATTAATGTTCCTAACCTATTCGCAACTAATCCGAGTGCCTCCTGTGTGCCATGAACAGAAGCCATATCAGCCGCTATTTCATTAATTTCATCCAAAAATGCCTGACTAAGAAGTCTGCTATATTCAGCCCCAGCATGTATAAATGCTGATTGTGTTTCTGATACTAGATTAAAGTCCATAGGTTCTTGCTGCTCTGTCCATGAGTGCTCTAATACTGCTCGTGATACAGCATTAAGTATTTCTTCATGTCTATAGCCTGACCTATATAGAGCGTCTGCTTGTGCCATAGCAAAGTTATATGCAGCTTCATAGGTCGTGCCTACTTGTTGCTCTACCACGATATAGTGCATAGCATCCCTAAAAAGTGTATGTGCGAATTGAATACCTGTTTGATCATCATCACTTTCAATTCCTACTGCAAAATATAAGTCTTGAGTAGATTGCAAATCATCTCTTGGAATTAGTATTTGGGGATTTCTTGGAGCTTCTGACATAACTATAGACTCGTTAAATATCAATATTTAACGCGAATTATAGCACATCATTTATTACATACAAGAGGGATTGCTTATTGTTCGTAAACAGGAAGTATAAGTGTGAAGGTTGTACCAACACCTACTTCACTACCTATCTGTATTTCTATACCTAATGCATCAGTTAGCTTCTGTACAGTCGCTAAGCCCAATCCTAATCCTTGAACTTTTGAATCACGAGCAGAATCAGTTCTGACAAATGGACTAAAAATTCTTTCAATGTCGTCTTGTGAAATACCTACTCCATTATCAGCAATTTCAATCATACCTCTACCATCATCCAATACATCTACGTAGACATCTATTACTCCTTGTGCTTTTCCGGTATGTGCTGGACAAGAATATTTAATAGCATTGTTAACAAGATTTTGCACTATTCTTGTTACCTTAGCGTGATCCGTTTCAATATCTACAGGGTATTCTGGAACATTAATATTTACAATACAATCCTCATCAGTAACTACCATCTGGCTAGCTTCAAGAGCCAATGCATACAAATTAGTCCACATCAAATTAGGTACAATCTCTTGGTTATATTCCATAACCTGCTCAATCAATTCTGTTGCATATAGTGCCCCTCTATTTATCATGTCTAACATATCCTGCCCTTCTTGAGAGAGATGCTCGTAAGAAAGTATATCAGTAGCACTTGCAATCCTACCTAATGGGCTTCTGATATCATGAGCCGCTCTTGCTAAACCTAGCTCTAATTCTGTATTACGCTCTTCAAGTGCCGCAATTATATGCTGCTGTTGATCATAGTTTACTCTCGCAAGCTTTATAGCAGCCCCTACTAAATGAGTAACAGTATTGGCAGCGTGTTCTGGTTCCCAGTTCTTAATAATATCTGTGCTAAATCTATGAATAGCTGTCATATCCCCAGTTCTTCCTGCATCAAGTATCAGTCCACTGATAAATCTTTCATAGGTAACTTGGTGACCATTTAATCTATCCGTCTCACCTAGAGGACCTATCATATTTAATTCTGCTGTACCGTTACTACTTGCTTCTGACATTACTATTCAATAAATAATTAATTAATAGGTACGCTCAAAGTAACTTGAGTTCCCTGTTCAGGTTCTGAATTTACTGTTATGTAGCCGCCCATTATATCAACTACTATATATCTAGCAATTGTTGCGCCTAGGCCAGCGTTCAAACTTTCCATATTAGCCTTTGAAAAGGGAGCGAATAAGTTATTCATAGTTTCTAAATCCATACCACATCCGCTATCTCCAACAGCAATATGCATATAATCTCCGCTTCCATCTCCCAGGTTATCTGTCCAGAATGTTACTGCTACTGTTCCTCCATCTGGAGTATGAGCTACAGAGTTATCAATAAGATGCCCAATTGCTTTTAGTAAGTGATTTCCATTAGAACCGTACTGTCTAGGCAATTCACCTTCGCTATCAAGCTCTAAATTCAATTCTCTGCCAACAGCTAGTCTTGAAAGTGCACTACCTGTTTCTTGTACTAGATAATCTGTATCTAAACTAACTCTTTCTCTAGTAAAATTTCTTATTTCCTGCAATTCAGTTATATTTGCAATGATCCTTGTGATTATTTTCGATTGCTCTACTAAAACACCAACATAGCGATCTCTTCTCTCCGGCCTTCCACCTCTTTCAATTAGATCCGAATATAAGCTCGAATTTGCTACAGCTGTGCCGAGATTATGACTTATCATTCGCCATGCATCCCCAAAACTAATTGAGTCCAAAGGATGCGCTTCATATTTTTCTGTAAATACTATCTCTGCCATTATTTTTGTCTATATATATAATGATTATAGAGTGGGCTATTATATCATAATAATATGCATTTACAAAACATATAGAGAGGGAAATTTGTCACATGAAATATAGAAAAAGAACAGAGATTGGAGCTTGCTAATTTTCTATATTAATTATATCACTAATTATGTACATTGGTCTATCTTGTACCTGTTTATGAATTCTACCTATGTATTCAGATATGATACCTAATACAAATAATTGCGTAATACTGAAGCTTAGATTAATCAATACTTGCGAAGTCCAGCCTGGGATTGTTTCTCCCATGAAGTCTACTGCGAGTGCATATCCTACCACTCCTGCTCCAATCACAAGGAAAATAAATGCTAACAAATTAGCTAATTTCAGAGGGAAAGAAGAAAAAGAGAATATCGCAGTTAGCGCCAACTGAATCATTTTGCGAACAGGATAGTGTGTTTTACCTGATAATCGTTCATCTCTATCATACAAAACAAAGCTTTGTTCAAATCCTATCCAATTCGTAAGTCCTCGAATATATCTTTCTTTTTCTTTTATCAATCGCAGTGCATTCACTGCTTTTCTATCCAACATTCTAAAATCACCTACATCTTCTGGAATATCATTTGAAACTAAAACATTAAGCAATCTATAGAATATTTTTGCTGTTAATACTTTCAAGAAAGAATCCTTTCTAGTTCTTCTACGAGCATTTATGACCTCGTATCCTTTTCTCCAACTAATTAACATATCAGAAATTACTTCTGGCGGGTCCTGTAAGTCAGTATCAATTATGACAACAGCATCTCCTTTTGCATGATCTAACCCTGCAGAAACTGCTACTTGGTGTCCAAAATTTTTAGAGAAGCTGATTACTTTAACTTTCTTATCTTCATCTGCTAATCTTGCCAAAATCAACATAGTATCGTCACTACTTCCATCATTAATGAATATTATTTCATAATTATTAGTCAGCGAAGATAATACTTGTGAGGTTCTTTCATAAAACTTCATTATATTGCCCTCCTCATTGTAAGCAGGTGCAATAATAGAAATGAATGGATTGTCTTGTTCTTTTGACTTAAGCATTGTTTATCTTATTTATATGCAATTATAGTCGATTAATACATATTTCTCAATTATGCATATTAACTGTCAGGGTTTATTCTTGCATTAATTGCCACTACTGCTAAAATAAATTAAATTACTCCCTATTAATATGGAAAATCAAAACGTCTCTAAAAATATAGATAAAGAAATAGCTAGGCTAGATCAACAGATTGCTGATGCCAAACAATTTAGAGCCATAATACAAGAAGAACAGAAGCCTATTTATTCAGTTTACAAGTGGATTGCCCCTGAAAGAGTATTTGAGACAAGAGACCGAACCTGGTATGTAATCGTGGCATCTATTGCTATGGCTGTAATCATTTATTCTGCTTTAACAGGTAACTATTTACTTATCATTGCTGTAATAGCTCTAATCCTATTGCTATATGCACTTAATTCAATTCCTCCAGAAAAAGTTACTCATGAAATTACCAACAAAGGATTGAATGTATTTGAACGCTTAATCCTTTGGAAAGATATTACTTCTTTCTGGGTAACACGAAGGAATACTCATGTTCTTATTAATTTCGAAGTAAAAGAAGGTAAGGACGTTGATCGAATCATCCTTCTTGAAGGTGAAGGTGATGCTAAAAAGATTGTTAGCTACATTGTTCAACACGTTGATTATCTAAGCCAAGCAGAGATTGGTATGAATATTATTGGAAGTATCTTAGAGGGTAAATACGTTCCTTTAATTAGATTTCTTGAATCTGATGACATAGTCACTAAAGATCCCAAAGATTCACCTTTGCTTAACCAACAAACAAAAACTACAAGCAAATAAACGCATTCATTAGGTCATAAACTCATGAGCTACTTAATAGCTTTATTTCTGATATAATCATTAACAATATGCACCTGTAGCTCAACTGGATAGAGCACTTCTTTGCGGAAGAAGAGGTTAGAGGTTCAAGTCCTCTCTGGTGCAATAAATAGGATTACTATTACAGATGTAACAATGCACAACTAAGGTTCTCCCGCCATGCGGGACTAACCAGCTCTATTACCTCATTCTTCGGTAAGACCTGGTTGAGAAGTCCTTTCTGGTGCAATCTAAGTAAAATAATTCATACTAATTTATAATGGCAGACGAACTATTAGATTTGGTTAATAAAAATGATGAGGTTATAGGTACTGTTCTTAAAAGTGCTGCACATAAAAACCCTGCTCTACTTCACCGCGAATCGTTCATAGTACTAATAACAAAAGATAGAAAGGTATTATTACAGCAACGAAGTATGTCTAAGAAAAATTCCCCTGGTGAGTGGAAGATTACTGCTGGTGGTCATGTGCTTGCAGGTGAAGACCCTGCTGAAGCTGTAATTAGAGAAACTAAAGAGGAACTAGGTATAGATATTCAACCTGAATACTTATCTAAGAAATTTGCAAAACACAAAGATATGGAAGCAAGGTTTTACTGGATTTATTACCAGATAGTAGATCATGAACTTCCATTCGTGCTTCAAGAAGAAGAGGTTATGGATGCTAAATGGGTAGGTATAGATGATCTAGAAGATTTTTCCAAAAATTATGATTATGATCTAGAAAGCACCTCCCACAAAACAATCATGGAAATTGTTGAACTAGTTGGCCTATAGACTCTAAATCATTCTTCCAAAGACACCTGCATCACTAAGTGCTATAGTAAGTTATCTATACTTTTTACAATAACACTATGAAGCAATTCATGATATTAATTATGGGAACAGGCGAAGGTATGGCTGCACTTCCAGAGGAAGAGAGAAATGCTCATATGAGCAAGTGGTATAAATGGGATCAGGAATTAGTAGAAAAAGGTATTAAAATATCTGGAGAAGCACTAAAAGCAGATAGTAGTAAAGTTATTTCAGGCAAGAACAAAGATATTAAAGATGGTTTCTTTTCTCACGATAAAGATGTTGTTATTGGTGGGTATTACTTAATAAAAGCTGATGATATTAATTCAGCAGTTGAAATTGCTAAAGGGTGTCCAACATTTGAATTAGAAGGCAATGTAGAAGTAAGAGAAGTGATGGTTCTAGAGCAAGAATAATTATTATTTTCCTCTCATGAATAAAAAGCCAACTCTTTTTTATATCAATCTATTAGTAAAGTTTATACTCTTCCTATTCTTTTTTATTGCGATTGTCTTTCAACCAGAGCATCTAGAGGGTAAGGGCATGTTATTTCGAGCGCCCTTCTTCTTAGCATCTGCAATAATTATTCCTATCATTGCAAAAGCAAGACACTGGAAAGAGTATCCATATGATGCAGATATTTTCGTAGTTATGCCCTTTCTGTTAGATACATTTGGCAATATGTTCTACTTATTTGACTCAGTATGGTTTTACGACGATCTAATTCATTGTATAAACTGGATATTCCTAGTTCTTGCTTACCATTCTTTTCGGTTTAGAAAAATCACAGACACTAGAGATGCTCTAATGCTTGGAATGGGTTTTGGAGCTCTTAGCATTATTGCTTGGGAGTTGATGGAGTGGCTAATCTCTGTAGATGGTCTAGGGACAGTTGGAAACCTAAGTCTTTCTTATGTAGATACTGTTGGTGATTTATTCACATCAACGGTAGGTGGTATTATCGGCTCAATAATAGGAGTAAAAACATTAGGTAGACATAATAATTAGTACCTTTAAGGTAATTATTGTAAAATTACACATATGAAATTTCCTATGCGAATCGGATTAGACCTAATAGATTTAGATGACTTCACTAAAACAGTTCAGAATGGTGGACAAAGTTTTTTGAGACAAAATTTTACTCAAGATGAGTTATCACCTGGTTTCAATATTCAAAACTTGGCAGGGAAATTTGCCGCAAAGGAAGCAGTGTTTAAAACTGGATATTTAAAGGCGTTCAAGCCACTTTCAATCCAAATTCTGAATAATGAGAATGGTAGCCCTAGCGTAGTAAGCTTAGATGGGGTTATAATAGATTCATTATCTGTCTCGATTACGCACACAAAAACTACTGCTGCCGCCGCTGTTATTTGGCATCCATAATATATTACTAACTATCATATGAAAAGACTGGAAAGTGTAACTACGTTCAGAGAATTAATAGAGCTTGTAGCAGATGAGTATGGAGATAGAGTGGCCATGCAAATCAGAAGAAGAATTAGAAATGAGCAATACAAGTATAAGGACCTTCCATTAATAGTAAATAAGATAAGTAATTTTCTTGAGAAACAAGGTATAGGTCGAGACGAAAGAATATTTGTTTGGGGTCTAAATTGTCCCGAATATGTATTGCTTCTTCTTGCTATCTTCGCATCGAGAAGAGTTGCTGTCCCAATTGATTTCAGAACAAATAACGACACCATCGAAAAGATTGTAGAGCAAACCAAACCTAAGGCAGCTTTTGTATCAATGCTTGTGGATAATAAGTTTGTTAAGAGTAAATTCCAAAAAGTATTCCACTTAGAGGAATTGATGGATTTAGTTGAACAAGAAAGTCCTGAGTATAAAATTCCTAAAGCAAAAAAGGGTGAAGATGAGAAATATTGTGAAATTCTTTATACCTCTGGAACTACAGGTGTACCAAAAGGTGTGGTCATGAAAGAAACGAATATAATAGAAATGGCAAAGGTTGCACAGAATCATATACCAAAGCTTAAAGACTACAGAACTATATCTATGTTGCCACTTAGCCATGTGTTTGAACAAATATTAGGTACAGCTGTAGCACTATCACTAGGCTCCTCTACTACCTACCTGACTAGAACCAATAGCGCAAAAATGAAGAAGGCTATGCAGGATGTCAAACCAACATATATGGTATTCGTCCCTCAATTACTTAGTCTCTTCTGGCAAAGGATAGAACAAACTGCAAAGTCAGAAGGTAAAATGGAGCTAATCGAGAAGATGATGTCTCTATCAGCAAAATTACCAAATCCAATAAGAAAGAAAATCTTTAAAAAGGTACATGCAAATTTTGGTGGAAGCATAGAATTTATAGCTGTTTCAGGAGCACCTTTAAACCCAGACTTGGCTCAGAAATACGTAGATATGGGGTTTAGGATTCTTGAAGTTTATGGTGCAACAGAAATACTTGCAAGTAACATTAATGACAGTAAAAAGTATGGGCTAGGACATGTAGGACCGGCTGTAGAAACAGTAGATATGAAGCTAGATGAGAATAAAGAAATATGGATCAAGAGTCCTTACACTACTCCAGGCTATTTTGAAAATCCAGAGAAGAATGCAGAAACATTCAAAGATGGTTGGTACAAAACCGGTGACA
>JAGQLK010000002.1 GCA_020429485.1 Candidatus Dojkabacteria bacterium
GATATTTTTAGATTTTTCATCCAGCATACGAGTAACAAATCTTTGTTCTACTGTAAGTCTAGATATTCTTCTTGTACCAAGAAATAATTTTTTAAGCTTAACACCTAAGCCTTTTGCTGGCTTTGCTATCACCAAGCTATTTTGTTGTGCTGTCTGAAATTGTTTGTAAGAAGCTACGATATCTTCTAGCATATGTTCTGTGAGGATCTGATCTGGACCTTGAGCTATTATTCTTATAATGAATTGGAAGCCAACTTTATTATTTTTGGTTTCAATCTGTCTAATAAATTCTGACTCACCAGATTCTAGCTGTACCTTCTTTCCTTCTGAGTCTGTTTTATTTTTTCTAGCATCTACATATGCTTTACCTTGAGCTTGCCAACTATTATCTATAGGTCTCACAACAGTCTGAATCCATGCCTGATATCCTGGTTGAAGCTTAGAAATTGCCCCTGTAATAGATGCGAGTGGATCTACTTCGAAACTAGTGAAGGTCTTAAATGGCAGATAATATGAAGTTTTGAGTTCTAGCTCAGTTGAAGAGAAATATCTTGATGTCTGAGATTTGAACTGAGTATAGTCTTGAATAGCTTTAATCTGAGCTTGTGGATATTGAGCATACACCTGATTTTCAACAAACTGTTTATATCTTCTTGCACATACAATCATAAAGTAAATTCCTTTAGGAACAGCAACAATTTCAAAACTGAAATGTTCTTTCGATTTATCATCATTCTTGAGAATACCGTGTAGTGCCTGGAAAAATTGCTCAGCGGCTAGCGGGCTTTTTTCGTTATTAGTAGGAACAGAGATTTGAAGTATTATTTTATCTTGGAGTGACTCGCTAATCTTGTTTTTGTGATAAAGGTATCTTGCAACAAACCATGCAATAACCGCAAAAAAGACAGTTACTCCACAAATAGACAGAATTATTATAAGCAGTTGATTCATTATTTTACCAGCCCTTTATCAAGAGTATTAACAATATATTATACACTTTTGAGTTGCTAAACAAACTAAAGTTTGGGGCAAATATATTGCGTAATATATTAATAATGTTAATTATAATTAGCATCTGATGATTCTTTTCCATTTTTGACTGACCAAAAATAGTAAGATAATGGAATGTAAAAATTTTATTGGTTAAGTTAGGAATATTGGCTTTCAAATAAGTGAAGATAATTAACATTCAGCGTGCTTATTGACAAAGGTATTCCTTCTTTATTCTCAGTATGTTAGTAAGCCTATTATTAACTACCTCTTCTGTTATAA
The DNA here is from genome assembly GCA_020429485.1 of Candidatus Dojkabacteria bacterium. GTDB lineage: Bacteria > Patescibacteriota > Dojkabacteria > B142 > OLB20 > JAGQLK01. Next base: position 1,273 of record JAGQLK010000002.1, read on the forward strand.
GCTTGTTATCTACTATATATTTAACAACTTCAGGAGAATTACATTTCTCATTATGAACAAATAGAGCCATATCTCCTCCATTGTTAATTGCCTTGGCAATAAGCTCTGCACACTCTGTAGTACTGTTTGGACTAAGCATCATAAGGTCATCTGTGATAATAAGATTTTGATAGCCTAGTTCGCCTCTCAGCACATCATTCATCCAATATGAAGATAATGTAGCTATTTCACTATTAATATTTTCAAATTTCAGGTGACCAGTCATGATGAAAGGAATATCATTCGCAATCAAACTTTGAAATGGCAATGCATCATAACTTGCCCACTGCTCCTTGTTAAGAGTTGAGACTGGAACTACTTTATGTGAATCAAGTTTGGTGCTTCCATGACCTGGGAAATGTTTCCCTGTTGTCAAGATACCATTGTCTCTCATACAACTTACATATCTACTTGCAACATCTGATGCTACTTGAGGATCTGTATCAATTATCCTTGAATAAATCCAATAATCAGCATTTGGTGACATGTCTACAACTGGGGAAAGACTCATATTAAATCCACTCTCTTTGAGAGCTTGAGCTTGCATACTTATCTCTTTGCAAAATTCGTCATCGTTCAAGCTTTTTAGTGAATTTAGTGTTTTGAAATTATACCAACTAAATCTTTGCACTACTCCACCCTCCGCATCAAGTGCCATGAATGGTGGAACTGCACTGTTGGCAATTAATTGATCAGATTGTTTCTTAACTTGCTCTGACTCAGTATATGCAAGTGAATCTATTAATACATAGCCTCCAAAACCATACTTACTTTTATTCAAAGTATCATACTCTGACTTTGAGAAAGCAGGCACAAGAAGCAATTTAAGCTTTTGCTCAAGAGTAAATGTTGCTATTGTATCTTCTAAATTTTGCACGTTTGTACAGACACATTCACTAAAATCTAATTCATTTTGACAAGTAGCTCTATCGGATGCAAGTTGATCATAAACTTCATTGCTACTAACCAATAGATAACTTGAATCATTATATTTAGCAATCACACTACTCTGTGTGTTAGTTTCTAGTTTCAGATAATCATGTATGTATCCTTTATCTACATTTTCTACTTCTTGCTTGACCATCCCTACTAGTTTGTAGTTCCTATCTGCATTGTGAATACACTCTTCTTCTAATTGCGCAATTCCACCATCTATGTTTAGTTTATTCCAGTCTATCTCAATATCATTTGCACAAGTTCTCAATTCAGCTATTAAGCTATTATTTTCATCTGATATACGTAGAAAATTAAAGGTAGCATAACCTATAAGGAGTATGGTGAATAGCAATACAGTAAAAATAAGTGATGCGATCTTAATTGCTTTCATACACTAATATTACATTAATTTCCCCTTTACAGCCAAACCAAAGTAGGAGCCCACAAAGCAAATTGATATATTGAATATATATGCCCAATATAGTATAATTAGATACATCTAAACTGCCTAAAATCCAATGTTTAGAGCAAAAAAATAAATATTTGCATGACGAAATTTGTAGGCATTTGTCTTTCGGCAAGCACAAGATAAATTTATAATTTTGGTCATGTATTAAAAAACTGACCTTTTCCGCATATGCGGAGATCCTTGAAAATCAAAGGGTAGTGATAAGAGGTGATCCCTATATGGTACATGAGAAACGTGTTTCATATCAGGGTCATCGCTTATCAACAAAAACCAAAAGGAGGTAACGCTTAAGTGATAAGTGGAGCAGCAAGCGGCTGCCGCCCATTGTATCAGGTCCGACAAAGATTGAACGGGACACTGAATACTAGTACATTAGGTATAACCGAAATGTGCAAGGGTGAGATGATCTGAAGTTAAACTACTAAAGGATATGATTATGGCAAGAAAAAAAGTAAGAAGAAGTAAGAAAGGGAATGACAGCCCCCCTTACGCACTGATCATTATCATTTCGATTGTGATTGTTGGAATCCTAATCGCTTGGTGGCGAGCATCTACCGCACCAGAAGAACCAGGGACAACAGCAGGCATAGTTGTAGACTTTAACGGTCAGAATATGTTGGGTACGGCATTCATCGTCGAAACCGACACTGGCAAGATAATCTGCACTATCGAACACATCGGGATGTACAACCTGTCACAAATCTCATCAGAATTCAATGTAACCGGACCATTCAGTCTGACTGGCACACAAGAGGCTCCAGAAGCGACTTTATGTGCTCGTGTTTCAACAACATGGAATGGCTTTGAATTTTTAGATACCAATGTTACTCCGGGGACACAACTCCGCGTATTTACGACTCAAGGGCAAAGCTTTGCTATTTCTGCTCGCGAGTATTCGTACGCTGAGGGTAATCTTGGTGGTGGAACAGCTCTTTACGCGTCTGGCACAACAATCATACATGAGAGTATGAGTGGCAGTCCAGTTGTCTTGGAGTCAGACCACAGCCAAGTAATTGGTATTCTGATGGGTGGATCATCACAAGACATCTTCATCGCTCCCTACAGGGATCTGCGATAAATGTCTGGCGTACTTCAAAGGTTTTTGGTCTTATTCAATTAAGTTGGATTGTTGATACCCGGGATTCTTCCCTAATCGTGCATGTGACATTGGCTTGCCAAATACTAATTGCTCGAGGTTCGACTCTCCAAAATTTTCGAAACAACCAAACTACCCTTTGATTTACGCTTTAGATAGAGTTTCCCAAGAAGTATTCAGCTTACCCAGTGATTATCGGTAGATATATTTTTTCTAAGTATTCTTTCATCATTCTTTCCATTGAGTAATTCTTCAAAACCAATTCCATGCAGTTCTTCATCATTTGTACCCAATGCTCGTTATATTCACCATTTAAGTTCTCAAAAAATAAAGGCATTATCTGGTATTCCAATGTATCGAACATAGCCTTAACTGGATCCTCTTCTGGTATGACCCAACCCTTTTCATACCAATCAACTTCATCAGTCCAACCATCTTTAGTAGTAAATTGCAGAACGCCATTAGCAGCTGCTTTCATACCACTGGTACCAGATGCTTCTTCAAATCTATATGGTGTATTTAACCAGATATCTGCTCCCGAAATCATTCGTCTTGCTAGTTGCCAATTGTAACCAGGTACAAGAATTACCTTGTTTTTGAATTCTTCAGTGCTTAATGCTTGATTCATTCTTTGCACAAGTTCTTTACCTGCATTGTCTTTCGGATGTGCTTTACCAGCAATCAAAATTTGCAATGGTTTATCTTGCATAGACAGAACTTGTCTCAACCTATCTAGGTCAGAGACGATCATGTCAGGTCTTTTATATGATGCTAATCTTCTTGACCAAGCAATGGTAAGTGCATCTGGATCCAAATTAAGTCCTAATTCTGTACTTAAAGTAGTAATTAATTTATGTTTTCTAATATTATGAGCATCCCATAACTCTTGATCTGGAATATTCTGAACTCTGGTGTAATCAACATCAAATTCTGGATAATGCCAGTTTTCCCCAACATACCTGTCTAGAAGCTCATGAATCTCAGGGCTAACCCATGTAGGCATATGAACCCCGTTTGTGACAGGGACTAAATCATATTCAGGCCATATTCTCTTAGCAGCTTTTCCATGCAATAGACTTACAGCATTTGAGATCTTTGCATGCCTTAGTCCCATCATAGTCATGGAGAACTTACCTTGGGCATATATCTCTTCCTTACCAAGTTCAAAAATAGAATTAATGTCTGTGTTTAAATCATCCGTATATGAACTTAAATGCTCTTCAATCAATACAAATGGGAATATATCATTACCAGCCTGCTTTAAAGTATGATTAGTAAACACTAATTTGCTTGATGCCATACCTATTGCTTCTTTAAATTCAATACCTTGATCAATATAATTCTTCGCCAATTCTAGAACTAGGAAACCAGAATGACCTTCATTCATATGCCATAAGGATGGATTTAGCCCTAATTCTTTTAGCATTCTTGCCCCACCTATACCTAGCAATATTTCTTGCCTCACTCTTGTATCTTGATCGCCGCCATAAAGATGAGCTGTAATCTTCTTATCTTCCCAAAGTGAATTCTTATCGTAGTTGGTATCTAATAAGTACAGATCAACATTTCCAACTTTTAACTTCCATGCTCTTGCAAATACTTCCCTACCATCTACTTCGACCATTACATCCAACTGTTTACCCTCTTCATCTAATACAAGCTCGAATGGGTAATCATCTGCGTCTTGATGAATATACCTTTCTACTTGTCCACCATCCTCAGCAAAATCTTGATGAAAATATCCCTCGTGATAGAATATGCCAACTGCAACCATAGGTACACCCATATCTGAGGCGACTTTTAGAAAATCTCCTGCTAGAACACCTAGTCCACCTGAATAAATCTGCAACCAATCTACTAATCCATACTCTAAACAAAAGTATGCAATTGGGTTATTTTTGAAATCACTAAAGCACTCTCTACCTGGCTCTCGACAATAGTTATCAAACCATTTCTGAGAATCTGCATATTCTTTAAATAGCCTAACATTCTGCTCTATTTCAAATGCTTTTTCATTTAATATCTCGTCTAACTTCTTGCTACCGTATTGAGCAATGAATTCAGAAGGTGGTGAGTTCTTTCTCCATCCATCCCCATACATATCAATTATTGGTAGAACAAAGTGAGGATTCCAGGTATACCATAGATTATCTAACAAATAGTCGAATTTGGATTTTATATCTTCAGAGGTTTGTTCTTGATAGTTAATACTTGAAGCTAAATTAGTAATCTTGCTTAAACTAAATTCATTGTAACTAAGATCCTTAAGCACATTGATCAATCCCCAAATTCCATAATGGTTACTATGCTCAATCTGCTCTCCTCTCGAATCTATATATCTCGCAACTTCCTCTAAATTTAAATCCAAACCTGTATTATCAACTACTATGAATTTCGAACCATCAGAATTTAATATGAAACCTATATCACCATTGTTACTTATTAGCTCATTCTTCATGACTTTTGCAAGATGTTCATCCGCTAAGTCTGGTAGATAGTGGGGATATCGTTCATTTGCTTCAATATGTAGCACCTCTACCTCGAGGTCACCAAAAACATTATCATTATTCAAAGTATCAAATACATTACCGGTCACTCCATTTGCACAGTCAATAATTACCTTGAAGTCGATAGTCCTATTTAATTCTATCTCTGTATATAATTTTTCTATGAATTTACTTCTGTATGAAACCTTTGTGAGTTGATGCTGATTATTAATCAAATCACTTGGATAATCTACTTGAGTGATATCAAAACCATTTTTTACTTCATCAATAGATAGCGCCTTATTTTCTTTGTCGTATAATTTGATTCCCTGTTTATTGCGTCCAAATCTTTCTGTTGTAAGATATATTGCTCCGTCATACCAACCTGAATCCTTAGAAAATAATAGTTCATCTAAAGTTGCTTGCCCAATGAACTCTAGCTTCACTCCCTTATCTCGAGCTGCATAGTCAAATGCTTCCACTAGGTATTTAGACCAATCTTTAAGTGAATAGCCAATAACATATTTCGCCCCAGGTACTAAGTTGAAAAAAGTGTGAGCTAACTTGTAGCAAAATTCTGAATTCAGCTGATGTGGATATAAACCTACAATCTCACCTTCATTGAATAGTTCATCTGTATTATTGGGCATGCTTTCATATTAATAGATACATTAAATTATACCTAACCAATATTTCACAGCAAGAATAATGACCTATTTCTAGAAGTTTAGCTTCAATAAATTGCCTTAATTTACTATTATATAGTTAAGCAATCCTATAAAAATGCCCAACGAAGAAAATCAAAACCAGGAGTTAATTAGATTCCTTCGGTTACTAGTCACAATTCTCACTAAAGAGTATGGCCTTAATTCTAAGGCTATCCATTTATTGCCTTATTCAGATGGAGTACATTCACATGTATTTATGTACCCAAGCAACGAATATCTTGAAGGATTCAACAATTTACATGAAGCTGAAATCTACGTTAATAAGCTAATTGCAGATTTTTATTTCAATGATATTTCAAGTCATATTGCAACTCATGGATATAGAGTAAGTAGTTATAACATTACACCAGTCAAACAGAATATTGAAAGAGGAGGATTACACTCTGGCTTAGTTTCATTTAGACATTCACTCGGAGAAAATGATTTTTATCAAACAAACATATCATTCTATCCTAATCAAGATCTGGCTACAAACGCTTACAATAGACTAAGTGAGCCTTATGAAAATATCTGGGATTTCCTTTACATGCCTGACTTCAAGCTTATAAGAGATAAAATGATGCTAGAAGAAGATACTACAAAGAAAAGTGAACAGAAAAAAGTAATCTCAAAAATAAGTGACTCTATAAAAAAAACAAACTATTCATTAATTCAGAATCTTCTTCTGGTAGCGTGTCTCTTAGTAGTTATGTATACACTAGCTGGTCCTATACTTAGCGACGTTGCTTTTAATGCAGATAGATTTTTACGAGCTGATAAGTATAGAGAAGTAACTCTTGAAAACTATGGCACAATCCAAACTAAAGAATATGAAAATAACACCATTGTTATAAGTTCTTTAGGCATAGAATCAGAGATTTTTAGTGGTGATACAGCTAATACACTAGAAAAAGGATTATGGCTCAGACCTGATACAAGTACTCCTGATCAAGGAAGTAATACAGTTATCGTTTCACCAAATAATCCATACACATACTCGAATAATGATTTCAAACATTTAGATAAAGTAAATTCAGGCGAAGTCTTTTGGATTTACTGGGATGGAGAGACATACTATTATGAAGTAGTCGAAGTAAAGGAGATCCAAGACTTAAATGTTGAAATTGAGAATTCCTCAAGCGAATCATTTGTAACGCTATATACTTCCTCTGGAACAAAATCAGACAAGAGAATTTTAGTTTTAGGTAGATTAATAGAGCAATTATGAAAAGCTATATAAAAACAATCATTCTCATACTTATAATCTTAGCGTGTATAGCTTTTATAGTTTGGACTAAGAGTAATTATCAAATTAACTTTATTAACAATCTTTAATATGGACTCAAACACTTATCAGTTATACATTAATAATAATTGGATTGATTCAGAAAGTGGTGAAACAATAGAGATACATTCTCCTTGGGATAATGAACTAATCGGTAAAGTTCAAGCTGCAAGTGCAACACAAGCTACCCAGGCGATTGAAAGTGCTCATGAAGGTTATAAATTTTGGAGGCAAGCTAGTATAGGTCGAAGGGTAAGTGTATTCAAAAAGATAATACGATCTTTGAAGCATGATAGCGATAATCTAAGCCAAATGCTCTCAAAAGAGATTGGAAAAACATTAGAAGAGGCACAAAGCGAAATCAACAGATCGATAGAATACATGGAATTGATCATTGAGGCTATCAAACATATGCATGGTGAGATTTATTATGGTGAAATATTTGAAAAGCATCTCAAAGGTCAGAAGACAGGTTATTACGATAGAGTTCCTCTAGGAGTGGTATTAGCGATTTCCCCTTTTAACTACCCTATTAATTTATCTATAACAAAGATTGCTCCAGCCTTAATAGCTGGGAATAGCGTTGTTCTAAAGCCTTCAACACAAGGAAGTTTAATTAGTATCGCTTTTTATAAACATTTTACAGAGGCTGGTTTACCTAATGGTGTACTGAACATTGTGACTGGTAAATCGAGCGAAATTAGTTCAGCATTAATTCAGAATCCAAAGACAGCACTAATCGCATTCACAGGTAGTACGGAGACTGGTAACCGTATAGCATCATCAATCATCAAACCTATTCCCCTACTCTTTGAATTAGGTGGTAAAGATTTTGGGATTGTTACCGAGAATGCAGATCTTGATTTAGCTGCATCCGAAATTGTCAAAGGCGCATTTTCATACTGTGGCCAAAGATGTACAGCCCAGAAAGGTGCTCTTGTATTTAACTCAGTTGCAGAAGAACTAATAAATAAGATTGTCGCTAAAGTAAAAGAAATTGGAAAACAGCCAATGATTGATAATTCTAGTGCAGATTATGTAATGGAGTTAGTAAATGATGCCAGAGATAATGGAGCAAATATTGTTCTTGAAGGAGAAAGAGAAAGTAATTATCTTTCACCTTATGTGATAGATATTGTAACAACAAATATGAGAATCTTTAGAGAAGAACAGTTTGGTCCTGCATTACCAATAACTAGAGTCAACTCAGAAGAAGAAGCTATACATCTTGCCAATGAATCTGCTTTTGGTTTACAAGCAAGTGTTTACACTCAAGACATTGATCAAGCTTTCAGAATGGCAGAACAACTAGAAGTAGGTACAGTGCAAATCAATGGTAGGCCAAACAGAGGGCCAGATAATTTCCCTTTCGGTGGAGTAAAAGGAAGTGGTCAGTATATGCAAGCATTAGAAGAATCAATCGAACTAATGACAAGAGGTAAACTAACTGTCTTAAATAGAGCTTAATAGTTCGTTATTTCATTAATATTGCATTACGAATACCCCAGAAAAGCACTCTAAATTTTGAGGGTTTAACAATTTTTTTGTAAACAATAAAAGGATTTTTGTATATCTTATCTGCTGTCCACAAATATCCATCACTAGCTGTCTTAATTGCTACTGCAAGAGTTTTGGGCATTAGCTCTAAGCCCAGGTGAGCCTCTTCAATATTCATTTTAAATCTATGTACCAAAAACCTCATAAAGTGCTTAAAGTTCTGATGATTCTTTTTTGTGTACTCCTCAGATAAATTCTCTAAATGAAAGTGACTTAGTTCTTCTTTTGGCCAATATACTCTTCCTAGCTCAATATCATATTGAATGTCTCTAATAAAGTTGATCAACTGATAAGCCCTACCTAATCTAGCAGCGTACTTATAAGTCTTTTTCGGTAATCCAATGATCTTAGCCATGTATAGTCCTATCACTTCTGCTGAGCCATAAATATACTTAAGTGTTTCTTGGTAAGTGTTATACTTGTTCTTGTTTAGATCTTCACCCATCGAGTCCAAAAAAGCATCTGTCCATTCTGGTTCAAATTTTCTTTTCTTAGATAGTTCTACAAATGAATCTATCACCATATTATCTGACTTTCCTTTTTTGATTGCTGAATAATATTCTTTTTTGAACTGGTTGAATCCTTCTCTATCTTGGGGTACACAATCAACAAAATCATCTGCAACTCTTACAAACGCATATAGGATTGCTACTTCTTTACGAATCCACTCAGGGAAAAACTTAGTGCTGTAGTAGAAAACCGTACTTCCTTCTTTGAAGATTTGATCGTGAACTTCCGCCTTATACATTTTCTCCTCCAATGATCTCGGCCACGATCTGTCCAGAAATCAAAGAGGTAGGGAGTCCTACACCTGGATTTGTACCGGAGCCAGCATAGAATAAGTTATTTATTTTTTTGTTCTTAATTCCAGGTCTAAAGATAGCAGTCTGGAATAAAGTGTTAGCAATTCCAAAAGCATTGCCTTTATATGCGTTGTAGTCTTTTTCAAAATCTTTTACAGCATAGCTCCTCTTTACAACTATATTCTTTTTAATTTCCTCTCCAGTATAGAGCTCGAGTTTATTGATTACATATTCAAAATACTTTTCTCGAATTTCTTCCGTATCTTCTAACCCGGGTGCAATAGGTATTAGTACAAAGAGGTTTTCTGAGCCATTTGGAGCAACATTAGAATCTGTCTTCGATGGGTTACATATATACATCATCGGATCATCTGGCCACTTTGGTTTATCATATACATCAATGAAATGCTGTTGCCACTGAGTATCAAAAAAATAATTATGATGTTTCAGACCAGGTATTTCTTTGTTTACACCAAGGAAAAACAATAAAGTAGACGGTGACATAACCATCTTTTGCCAGTTCTTATCTGAAATATTTGTGTTCTTGCTAGAAAGTAGTACCTGTTCTGTAAATGCATAATCTGCATTGGATATAACTATATCAGCATTAATCTCAGTACCATCTTCCAATTTAATACCTGTAGCTTTATCATCTTTGGTAATAATCTTTTGCGCTGGGTGATTGAAAAAGAACTTAACACCCTGCTCCTTTGCTAGTTTATAAAATCCTTGGATTACCGAGGTCATTCCCCCATCCGGATACCATATTCCACCTTCGATTCCAGCATGATTAATCAACGAATACATGCCAGGTGCATTATATGGCGAACACCCAATAAAAGTTATCTCCCACTCTATTAGCTTTAGTAGCTTTTCATTCTGGAAATACTTTGTTACTTCTTTATGATAATTGCCGAATACATTTAGTTTGAATACGTTTTTAAGGAGTTTTAGATTAAGAAGCTCAGTGAAAGAATTATAAGGTTTATAGATAAATTCACTTAGTGCTATGTCGTATTTTTCCTTGGATATTGCTGCAAATTCTTTTAGTTTCTTACCTGCTCCTTGCTCATAACTTTCAAAAAGTTCTGCTTGCTCATCAAGTGAATCAGGGATATCAACCTGCTCATCCTTAGAAAAGAACACTTTGTAGCTAGGATCTAATCTCTCTAGTTTATAATAGTCTTCTCGATTTTTTCCTAGTAGTTCAAAGAAATCATCGAAGACTTCAGGCATCATGTACCAAGATGGACCCATATCAAATGTAAATCCATTGTCACTGAATACTCGTGCTTTACCACCAGGCTGATCGTTTTTTTCATATATTTCTACCTCATAGCCTTTATTTGCTAATAAAGCAGATGCTGAGAGTGCTGCAATACCAGCTCCAATTATTACTACTTTTTGTTTCTGCATAGGAAAATACTATTCTTAGAAAGTATAGCAATTTTAATTAAGAGACAGCAATAACTTGATTTGAAGTTGCTTTAAATATTGTTTTATACAATTCAGGGGTAAAAAGTTGTAATACTCAGGGTAAAAGATGAAACCAAAGGATACTTGTTTGTTGAGAGAGATTGTGAAATGCAGCTGACGCATGCAAGTTCTGCCTAAGCAGAGACTATCCGAAGATAGCACAAACTCCCCAAACAACCTGAAGCGGGTCGTCGCCGAAGCTCGCCGCTCCAGGTTGTTGGTTTACATCTTACCGCATGATAATCGGGGCGAAGGTGTAGCCGCAGAGATTCACGATACTCGTGTCGTAAGCGCCACCATTGCCGGGGGTAACTGGGCTGGACTGGATGATCATTTTCGAACAAGTGGGACTACCGGGGCGCCATTTGTTCTGGAACAGATGCATGGGGTCATTGGGTGATACCTCTCCCGTGCACTGCACCAATCCAGTCAGCCATTGACAGGACATACCACCGCCGTAAAGCTGAATGGTGGAGGAAATGTCCAGAGCAACTCGAATAACCACCTGCTGGGTGATCAGTGGAGTAAATACCACATCCCAACCGCGGTTTTCACCGGATTCGTATTGCTCAAATAAGTACAATTCATCGCCGTGTTCCAAACTTCTGGTCACAACGTGATTTGTAACGTGGATATCGTAGCCTCGTGAGACCACATCTGTCCGCATCATTTCTGCGCTGGTTGTAGTGAATTCGGCCGTCGTGCCAATTTCATCTGTCGTCCAGCCTGACGCAGTCATCTGTGTCCCGTCGGCCAGTGCGTAACGGATTTCTCCGTCTTCTTCCACAACAACCTCGCCAGGTTGGAGCGGATTTACTTGGGCGCGAGTCAGTTGCGTTTGCAGAAGAAAAAGAACTGCTGTTACTACTAGCAGGATTCCTCCTAACGCACCTAACCGTTGCCAGGTTGGTTTTTTTATCATTCTACGTTCCTTCACTATTAAGTTACAAATCGAAAAAATCTAGATCTAGCCTTCTTCTTCCTACTGTTCGCCCTACGCACAGTGCGTATTATCACATGGCCTATGTGACGGCTTTTACTGGTAAGCTGTTTGTTTAACCTCCTCTAGGTTCAGCTTATGATATCCAGACAGTTGGATGGGTGGGGGGATGGAGGCGAGACATCGACGTCTCGCTTGCAAATTGTCATTCCGGACTTGATCCGGAATCTAGCTATATCTCTCGACAAGCTCGAGATGACTAGTAGTGCGACATGATATTATACCCACACTCATCCAACTGCCATGGTTTGGCTGACTTTGGAGGTTGTGATGCTGAAACAAGTTCAGCATAATAGCATCCTCTAGTTTTGACTTAGTCAAAACTGAGTTTGCTTTAAGTATCCTTTGGTTGTCAAAGACCTGTCCTTAACAATCTTGATTATTTCAGGATTAATTCCCTTACAATCAAAATTTCTGTTTAGGACCAGCTTGAACCAAACGATGCCCTTCTAAGAATGGACAGATATGTATTGATTCTATAATAATTATACCATACTATAGGGTATTTATACACTATACAAATTTGGGAATATGCCTATTGAGAAGCAACTTTGAGCATATGAAACACGTTTCATATATGTTATTTATCTAGTTCATGGATTAGGTTTACGGTGCGAACGAGCTCAGCATGTGACCAAGTTAGTGGTTTAACTGAAATGCCAATTCCATAGTTCGGATCTGCCTGTTCTGCTAGTAATCCGGTAAAGTCAGCGTGGTCAAGTACCCATTTAATATATTTCCTTGCTTTCTCTGTATTACCAGTCCTAAGATTGTACCTAGCCATCCAAAGAGTACTTATGAACCATGGATTACCTGTAACAGTTTTATCGATTTTGTGATAATGATCATTTTCTTTTCTAGCAAAACCACCAACTTCTGTATCCAACCAAAGAGTATTTTCAATCGCTTCCATTGTCTTCACTACTCGTTCATCATCTACAGGCAACATATCTAATTCCCATAGATAAATTAATGAACTATCTACAGTTTTATCATCATTACAGTCTTCCGAGTTAGTCTGGCAAAATATACCTCGTATAAATCTCTCTAGCTTTTCATCATAAAGATGTTTTATTCCGGCTTCTTTTACTTCTGCGGCAGCCTCTGTGTATCTCTGCACGTCTTCAGAGTGACCATGATATTGAGCTAGATTAGCAGCTGCTTGCAGACCAGCATAAACAGTCGCAATTGTGTAAGTGTTTATACCTCGCTCCAATTCCCAAATATCATAACTAGGCTTAGGAAGCTTAGTATCGAAATGAATCACATCAATTAAACTCAACTTTTTCTTTTCTTTATATCCGCTCACATATTTATCAATATTTTCTAAGGTTTTATCAGCTAAATATCTATACTCATATATAAATTCAGCTGCAGGTACAACTAGACTATCCCACATTTCATTTAAGAATTCTTGATCCCCAAACCTTTCATAGTGCCTCCATAAAGCATATATTATCAACGCTGTCTCATCTTCTTGTATTGGTAACTGAAGATTTCCTGCTTTATCAATCCAAGGGTGCCAACTGCTAGCCAAGCCACTACTTACTCTTGGATAATATTTATGCAAAATATAACCCTCCTTTGTAATAACCTCCTTACAGTATCTAAAGAAACTCTTCACCAAATCTCCAAATCCAACCTCAATAAGTGCTAAAGCAACATTGGCGCCATCCCTAGGCCAAAAATATGAATAGCTATCTTTCCCCCCTGCCTTAACAAATGAAGAATCGTTAGCAGCAATAATGGCTCCACCGTTATCGAATTGCGTTCTAATCACTAACAATGATCTTTTGTATAACTCTAATAATCTTAGGTTATCTTCATTATCTTCAAAAAACAGAGGAAAACTATTTTCAAATTTATTAGTAATTTTAATATTGATCCAATTACGCCAATATTCTTCAGTGCTTGAAAACAAATGCTTGCTCTTTTCTTCTCTTACGTATTCTGCAGCCTCTTTAATATCATCAAAACAATCACCAGCAACAATAAAACTATCAAAAGATGCTCTTTTACCAGCTGGAATAGTCTCCTTGTATGATAAGCACGATTGAGCAGAACCTGTCGCTACTGGGTTATGAATTAGTTCGCCATCTTGATCTGGAACGCACCCCTTACCGTTGTTGTCATTTGGACCTGCACATGAAAATTGATACAAGTTACCAGTTGATCCAACTCCAAGATATCTATCTTTTTTGTAATGACACATAACTTGTGCAAATGGATACCAGACCGCAGTATCTCCTACATCTGTTTCAATCATGTAGAAATTATTCTTGATGAACAGCTGGAACTCTTTGTCTTCATCGCTGATATTATGAACATCAAATATTCGGATCATAATATCTCTATCAGGCAGAACACAGTCTTTTATCAATATTTCAATTCCCAGTTCTTTATTCACGGCAGTACTTCTTGAAGCAAGTGAGTCCTTAAGGTAGTGTACTGAAATATCCCAGCTACTATCAGCTAAGCTAGTCATTTTATCGCCGACCTTTATAAACACTTGATTCGGTTTACTTGTAAGATGATTTTCTTGACCAACATTAGGCCAATATAAGTCTGAAATATAAAGTCTCTCATTTATATTTACTAACATGCTTCCATTTCCAAGTACTAAGGCAGTGTTCATCTGTTATGTGTTTAACGCTATTTCTGAAATAAGTTCTAATGTATAAGCCACACTCCATGCTTGTGATAAGCATCCATCGGCTCTAAGTGTATCAGCTTCAAAGATTTCTGGAATATATCTTAATCCTTGGATATTCAAAGCCTGAATAAACTGGTCTAAGTGACTTTTGGCAAATTCGATCGATTGCAAAGAATAGTTGTGCTGTTTTATATATGAAATTAGAAATGCTCCAGTCCAGAAAGGCCAAATTGTCCCCTGATGGTATGCCTGATCTCGTAATTTTTGTTCTCCTTGATAACTTCCATGATAATTTTCATTCTCTGCATTCAGAGTTTTAAGACCTACCTGAGTAAGCAACTTATTTTTTACTGTCTCTAACATTCTTTTAGCCCTTCTTTTACCCAATAACTCAAAAGGTAAATATGTCACCATTACCTGATTTGGTCTAATAGCTGGATCTTTATAGTCACCAGATATTAGATCGTATAGACAGTCTTCATTTTCATTCCAAAAGTCTTTCTCAAAATTAGATGTTAATTTTGATATTAAAGTTTGGATCTGAGAAATATAAGTTAAATCATTCACTTCTTCTTTGAAGAATAGGAGTATTTTGAGAAAGTTGAACCAAAGCGCTTGAATCTCAACAGCCTTACCTGCACGATTTGTCACAGGTACACCGTCTACTTGGGCATCCATCCATGTCAACGCCTTATCATAATTACTATTTACTAAATAGCCGCCTTCCTCTTTGATGCCTTGCGTACCCATAGTAAAAGAGACTAATGTGTCCTCTAGATTAGGTAGTATTTTTTTTACAGTAGCTACATCTTTAGTTTTGTTATAGTAATTCCATAATGCTACTGAATACCATAAGACACCATCGAGTGATTCATAATTACCAAAAAAAGGTAGATTTGGTAGCAGTCCATCCTTAAAGTAATTATTCCATTTTAGAAGTATCGCTTTTGCTTCTTCTATACGATCAGTTTTTAGAAGCAAACCAGTAAAGGACATAAATGTATCTCTACCCCATTCTCCAAACCAATGATACCCAGCTAAAATAGCGGTATTTTCAATACTATTAACAATGAATGAATCCGCACTCACCAGTAAATTATCTACAAATTCTGACCTAGCTAAATTGTGAGTGTTGTAAAATTCGATGACTAGGTTCTCAGTGTAATTATTGTATGCCTCAAATACATCTTGAGCTACATCTTCTGTTGACTTTGTATCATAGTATTCAAATGAAATCTGAAAAGTTGATTCTCCTGGTGTAACTACTACCGTAAAATCACCAATTTTTTCTAGATCTTCTAAAGAGGGATAACCTCTTTGCTCTTCAATAGGATAATAAAAATCATAGTAAATGCTTTGAGTCTCAGAATATTCGAACCCAGTAAAGTTTACCTTTACAAATTTTCTTTTACCGACATCAAGTATTAAATGATCCGGATGAATATAATGTGTGTACTTATCATCACCAGTAATCTTATTAAGTTCGTCTATTCCTCGATTCGAAACAAATGGCGATAGCACAAGCTTAGTATCGATAGCACCATCATTAGTTATTTTGTATCTAGCAGTTAGCCTATTAACTCCCTTACTCAACACATATGACTTTTCAATTGTTATGTTATCAATACGATAGATCCAGGTTGGGTATTTATCTATACTAAAACTCTCAATGTACTCTGAGCCATCGGGAGAAAGTACATTACCCTTATAAAGGCTTGATGACAGGGGATATTTCTTACTATTAATTTCGAGCCACTCCTCTATTCGGTTTACGATATTTACACGGGTCAAATCGTGATTGGCAGCAACAAGTAGCCCATGATATTTTCTAGTATTACCTAACTTATAATCACTTGAGCAGTAACCACCTAAAGAATTTGTAATTAAAAATTCTCTTTGCATATTAAGCACTTACTTGAGACATCTTAACCAATTCAGTCTTAAAATCACTAAGAACATTCATATAATTAATATATGCATCATATGGAGATTCATAATGACTAAAATACTTGTGTACATCACCATCATTCCAATACTTAGTACACATGTAATAAAAATGATCAGATGTTTGAAGTCTTCTCCATGTATCCATTAATTTATCAGTCAGTCGTTTATTTTTGAGTTTACCCTTTAACTGCTTTAACACACCTTCGCATTCGTAAACTTGTTTAGCAGATTCTTTTTGCATTTTATTTCCCAACCAAGCCGATACATCTCGCTCCATATCTGCCCATGATACCAGCGAGTGCATGTCTAATTTACCTTGAGTCTCGTAGGTATCAATAGTCTGGCTAGGTGTTTTGAATCCGATATTTCTCTTTAATAGTGCCTCAGGAAGCTTTTCTAGAAATCTGAAAATACCACTATCTTCCCACTGATGTTCTCCAAAAGTTTCATAGTCCATAAACAAATTTATTGTGTCTCCTTCAGTATTCTCGACCCAATCAGCAAATTTTTCTACTGTTAATGGGTGTTCTTTCCATTCTTTATTAGAGAATCTAAAAGCGATATCGTCTGATAATTTATAGTTTTTAAGCAGCAAACCAATTTTATCGTTAGGCTTATCTTTAAGTTTGTATTTCTGAATAACTTTATAATCCTCTTCATGCATCATGAAGTCTGGTGATTCGTATATGTAGTTCGGATTTCTACCATCAAGGTAATAGTCCCAGCCTTCAGCTAATATTGCATCAAAACCAAGTTCTCTAATAAAGTTACCTAATTCATTATTATAAATTAGCTCAGTATTTCTAAAAACTTTTGGTCTTCTTTTGAAAATCTTCCAGATCTTATTTCTATGCTTCATTACCTGTTCAGCGAATTCTTCTTTGGAGTATAACCAACTTAGTGAGTGATAATATGTTTCGTTAATTATTTCCACTCTCTTTGTATCAACAAGTGCCTTGAAACTATCTAGTACCTCAGGCCAATATAGCTCAAACTGCTCAAGTGTTACTCCTGAGATAGAAAAACTGATATTAAATTCTGGATGCTTCTTTATTAGTTTGAGGAGAAGTTTGTTCGTAGGCAGATAACACTTTTCACCAACTTTCTTAACTATTTCTTTGTTTAGTTTGTCTTTACTGCCTTCGAAGTAGTCTTTTTTGGTTTCCAGGTCAAAATAGTTAAACTTAGTTAACCTAAACGGTTGGTGCACCTGAAAATAAAAACAGATTGTCTTGTTATACTTCTTGCTCTTCATGGATTTATTTTATTTTAACAGAAAGTAATTACTTCTGTATCAATTCTTTGTAAATATCAATCACTTTCTTAGCTTGCTTATCCCAGCTCAATCTTTCTAGATCCGAATAGCCATTATCTATGAGAGTTTCCGCCAAAGATTCATGCATTAGCACAGCAAGTATCTTGTTTGCCATTTCCTCTGTATCCCAGAAGTCGACTTTCAATGCATTACTAACCACTTCACTTGCTCCTGATTGCTTAGACATTAGTACAGGAGTTCCATTTCTAATAGCCTCTAGGGAAGTAATACCAAAAGGCTCTGATACTGAAGGCATCACAAACAAATCAGCATAATGGTATGCTTTGTCTACTTCTTCATGGCTCATATAACCTGTAAATACCACGTTCTGAGAGATTCCAAGGTCAATACTCATATCAATCAGATATTTAAGCATGTCACCTGCACCAACAAATACAAACTTAACATCTTTATGAATTTTCAATACTTTTTCAGCAGCTTTGAGCAGGTAATCTGCGCCCTTTTGCACAGACATCCTTCCGAGAAATAGAACAATCTTCTCTTTTTTATCAGCAGGAACTACTGTACTTGCTCTTTCTCCATTGTATGGAACCGCATTGTGAATCACTGTGATTTTATCTTCTGGAATCATATATTGCTCAACAATAGTGTTTTTGGTCTTCTCTGATACTGCAAAAACTCTATCAGCATATACCATTCCCATTCTTTCGTAATTTACAATCTCCATATATGGATTGCCACCACTTCTATCGTACTCTGTGGCATGTATATGAGTAATGAGAGGTTTGCCTGTGGCACGCTTGGCATTTATACCTGCCTTAAAAGTCATCCAATCATGTGCATGTATCACATCTGGATTAACTTCTTTTGCAATATCATATGCTCTTGCTGCATACCTTTCGATCTCATTAAATAAGTCATAACCGTAGAGAGATCCTGCGTCTTCGCTCAAATCTAGACGCTTTTTGAGGGCGGTTAATTGCTTATTATAGACATCGTATGATGCATATGGTGTTAGTAGAGTGTCTACTTGGATATGTTTAACTGTTTGTTCTGTGATTTCAATTTCTGAGGCATTAATGATATCTAGGTAGTCTACACTTACTTGCTTGGGTAACTTGGGTAATACGAAAGAAACATCTACTCCTTGCGCTGCTAAACTTTTAGAGAGGTCTCTACAAACGACTCCTAGTCCACCCGTTACAATTGGGGCATACTCCCATCCAAATGTTAATAACTTTATTGAGTTCATGAGCAGTGGTTCTCCGTTATTAGACTCTTTCTAGATATGATAATACATATCTACAACGATTTAAATATTCTAAGTTCAATTTCCTGTAAAAATTTA
>JAGQLK010000030.1 GCA_020429485.1 Candidatus Dojkabacteria bacterium
CAGGCATAGGTGAGGCTACCGCAAATAAAATAATACAGGCTAGGCCCTATACAGAGTTAGAAGGGTTAAAAGACGTGTCTGGAATAGGCGATAGTACCTATAACAAAATCGTAACATTAATATCATTGTAGTTCGATGCTATGATAATTATCTCAAAAAGATTCGAGCATATGATTTCATCAATAAGCTCTTATCCATTAATCTTAGTCTGTATCCTCTGCGGTGCAAACATGGCGTTAGATTTGCTTGCGGTTCCGCTTGTGCTTAGATTGATCTGTATATGTGTAGTAACCCTGATTTTCTCTTACAAGAAATCTGTTACATTTTTCATTCTGTTCTTTACTGTTATAGGGTTGTTGCGAATTGATCAAAGAAATAATACTGATCTACAACATGTATATAATTATTTAAATAATGATTGTGAAATTATTGCAGAAGTAATTTCTTATCCATATGAAAAAGGGGATAAAATAATTTTCACTTTGCGACCAAAGCAAATAAAATTCTCAGATAGTATATATGAAATTTCATCCGGTAATATTCGAGCTGAAGGATGGAAATATTCTGAGATAAAAAAGGGTGATGTGATCAAATTTGAAACTTTTTTAGAAGCTCCAGAAAATTTTGACGATTTTGATTATGTTAATTATTTAGAGAATCAAAATATTTATGGAGTGGCAGAAGTTCCTCCTTGGTATGAGTTAATAGATGTTGAGCGAAATTTGTATCTAGTTTTTATAGGTGATCTACGCACAAGTATTATTGAGTACTTTAGGAAAGTTCTACCTGAACCACATGCAAGTCTGATGTTAGGGATGCTTATAGGAACAAGAGAGGAGTTTGAAGATGAGTTTGCAGTTGCTCTTTCCAATACAGGCACAGCACATATAATTGCTGTTTCTGGGTTTAATATTAACATCATCATTATTATGCTACTTAGTTTGGCAGGTAAGCTACCAAGGAAGTTTATTAACGTTACAAGCTTTTTCATTATCTTTGCATTCTGTTCTTTAGTAGGTTTTGATAATCTTCCAGCTTTACGAGCAATGTTAATGGGTTATTCTGTAGTTATTGCAAATATGTTTGGTAGAAAGTCTATGGTATGGTCGACTCTACCTGTTGCATTCTTAGTTATGTTTTATCAGAATCCCTATGTAATTTTTTCGCTTAGCTTTCAATTATCTTTTGCTGCGACTTTAGGACTAATATTAATTTCTGAACATGTAAGCTGGCTTATTCCTTTTAATGGTACAGTTTCTGACGAGTTGTCAGTAACAATCGCTGCTAATATAGCAACGTTTCCAATTATTTTTAGAAGTTTTGGGAAAATTAATTTCTGGTCACCACTTGCTAATATAATAGTTGGCCCAATGATTCCAATTGTTATGTTATTAGGAGTAGTAGAGTATCTTTTAGCTCTGGTTAATAGGCAAGTGGCTATGCTAATTAATTACTTATCTTGGTTGAGTCTTGAATATATCGTTTTAGCAATTTCATATGTTTCTAAGATGCCATATTCGGAGATCCTGATTCAGAATAATCTTGAACGAATTAGTATTGCTTACATTATTATATTGCTAGCTTTTATTTTTGAATTAAGTTATCGGAAACATGTTCAGAATTTTACTGATACTAATCCTAGTAACGATATTAATAGTGGTAACTAACCACGTTAGGTATTCTGATAATATACTAAGCGTATACTATCTAGATATAGGGCAAGGAGATTCTTCCTTGATAGTCACGCCTGATAGTATTGATATTTTGATTGATGCTGGACCAGATAAAGAAGTTGTATATGAACTTTCCAAAGTCTTAAATCATGAAAATAGAAAAATTGAACTTTTAGTATTAACTCATAATGATTATGACCACATCGGAGGTGTTATAGAGTTGCTTGAAAGATATGAGATAGGAATGATTATTGCTGATTTTGAAAACTATAATTCTATATATGCAGAGCGGATGTACGAAATTATTAGAGAGAAGGAAATACCTCTATACTTAGCAGATTCCGAATCGGATATGCAAATAGGTTGTTGTGTATATATGGACTTCTTGTGGCCACTAAAAGATAGTAATTTTCATGATTTGTCTGCAAACGATAGCTCAATAAGTGTGAATATTGCTTACAATGATATAGATTTTTTATTTGACGGAGATCTCTCTTTTGAATATGAAGAGAGAATGCTAAATGGCAGAACAAGAGAGATCGAGGTGCTCCAAGTGTCTCATCATGGAAGTAAGACAGGGACAAGTTTAGAATTTCTTGAATTAACTAAACCTAATATTGCAATAATATCTGCTGGAAAAGACAATAAATTTGGACATCCTCATCAAGAAGTATTGGATGCCTTAAGCCAGTATGCAGTGGAAGTTATCAGGACTGATCAACTAGGCAGTATTAGAGTATCCTCGGATGGTATTGATTACTGGGTTAATTAAGGCGATTTTAATTGCTCATGTTTTTCTGCTAAAATACCCGCAACTCCTAATATATTAAATTTGCTTTATGTTTATTCTGCTAGAAGGAATAGATGGCGCCGGTAAAGGTCATCAAAGAAATAATCTTGTTCAGCATTTACAAGGTAAGGTTAATAATTTAGTAACAGTCGACTTTCCCGACCACAATGGTGCTCTCTACCAGCATTTGATTCATCCAGCTATTCACGAAGAGATTAAAATGTCGAGTGAATCACTGTTTTTAAGTTTTGCACTTGATCAAAGCCTTTGGCAAGATCGGATCGAGGCAAGTCTTACTTCTAAGGATGAATACTTTATTACTGATGGATATTTCACAACTGCTATTGTTTATCAATGCATAATGGGAGAGGTTATAACAATTGATGAGGCTTTGACTTTTGCGAGAACTTTTGGAATTCATCAGCCCGACTTTGCTGTTTATATTGACGTAGATCCTGAAGTGGCAATGAAAAGAAAAATGATTGAGGAGGGACATGATGAAGGATTAGATATATTCGAAAGAGACATTGAGAAGCAGCAAAAGATTAGAGCAGGTTTTAAGCATTTAGTTAAGAACAATATCTTTGGAAATTGGGTAGAAGTAGATGGTAATGAGAGTATAGAAGATGTATTTGCTCAGATTACTGATGCTTTAAATAAGCATAAAATTATTTAATTTTTTATTTTATTCACTTTGCAAAATTTACCAAGCATAGAAAAAACATTCATGATGATCAAGCCAGATGGGATAAAAAGAGGTCTCGTTGGTGAAATTTTCATGAGGCTAGAGCGTGTTGGCTTAAAATTAGTTGCTTCGCGAATGATTCAAGCTACAGAAGAACAGGCAAGAGGTAATTATCCAGGAACAGCAGAATGGCTAGTTGGTATGGGTGAAAAAACCTATACAAATTATGATCATGATGACAAAGCAATTCTTAAAGATTTAGGCACAACTGACAAATTGGAAATCGGTAAAAAAATCTATGATGCGCTTGTTGATTATTTGACTGAGAGCCCAGTTATTTTAATGGTATGGGAAGGTAATCACGCTGTAAGAGTAGTAGAGAAAATCTGTGGCAAGACAGATCCTACTCTTGCTGATATCGGATCTATCAGAGGTGACTTTGGTTTTGATACAGCACAGCTAGCTGTAAAGTCTGGAAGAGTAGTTTTTAAAACACTGGTACATAGATCAGATAGTGCTGAAGAAGCAGAAAGAGAGATTAAGCACTGGTTTGGTGACAAATATAAGTATCTTGGAGAATATTCAAGGGTTGATTATATTGGTTCTTTCTAAATTAATTTAAAGAATAAAAAGATGGATTTCGAAAAAACATTAATAATAATAAAACATGACGGCGTAGCTAGAGGAATAATGGGTAAAATTATTTCTAGATTTGAAAATGCTGGATTAAAATTAGTTGGCTTAGAATTTATTCAAAGTACTGATGATCTTGGACAAGCTCATTATCCAGATTCGAACGACTGGCTAGAAACAGTAGGTAATAGAACTCTTACTGATTACGAGGAAAGAGGGCGTGATGCAAAAGAAGAATTTGGTACAAATGATCCGATAGAGATTGGTAAAGCAGTAAAAGGTTGGTTAGTTGAGTATTTAGCTCAAGGTCCAGTTCTTGCAATGGTCTGGGAAGGTCCTGAAGCAGTTAAAATAGGTCGTAAGTTAGTAGGTGGCACTATTCCTGCTAAGGCAGATCCTGGTACAATTCGAGGTGATTTTTCAGTAGATAATGTTGAGTTAGCTAATAGACATGGTAGACCATTCTATAATCTGATTCATGCATCGGGTGAAGTTGCAGAAGCAGAGTTAGAGATCGAATTATGGTTTGGTGGAGATGAGTTGTTTAAATACGATACTAATTCAACAAAAATCATGGGACAACAAGGAAAAGTGCTAAAAAACAATTAGATCTAAATCCTAAAATAGACAAAGAGTACATTATCGATGTACTCTTTTTTATTTTTAGCTGAGCTAGTAGTAGACACATGCTACTACTAATATACCTTATTGACAATGTTATACAGGAGATGGTAGCATGCACTTGTTATTATTGAAGTATAATGGAAATTTTAAAGAAAATTGGCTTAACCTCCAATCAAATCAAAGTTTATAAATACCTTCTTTCTGAAAAGAAAAAAAGTGGGGCTGAAATAGCACGAGAATTAAAATTAGATAAGTCATCTACTTATAGGGCATTGGATAAACTTAATGAATTAAATCTTGTTACTCAGAGCGTGGATCAAGGAGTCTATGTATATACTGCTGCAAATCCTAAAATCCTCAACCAACTTATGGAAGAAAAGAAGGCGAGGTTAGAACAAGATGCCAGTCAATTAGATGTTTTCGTCAAAAAGTTAATTGAAGAAAGCGGTAATAGCAATGAGTTCACAAGGTTGAAAATAGAAACTGGACCTTTGGCACAAAGAGCATCCATGGAAAGATCCATTAAGGATGCTAATACTACTGTGCGTCAGACTTTTACATCAGATTCGCCTGTGTATGATTATCCTGGGTATAAAGAATTTATTGATGACTTTATCAAAAGAAGAATAAAAAAGAATGTATTTACTAAACAGTTAGTAAAGATGACGACACGATATTATCTAGACGATATTACAGTTACAAGTGAGGAATTATGCAAAGAAGTACGCATTAAGCCATATGGATTACCACATCAGCACTCATTCAAAATATATGGTGATAATGTTGATATTGTAATTTACGATAAAGATCCGGAGAAACTAAAAGTAATTCATATTCAGGATAAAGTAATTTCTACAATAATGGCTGCATTGTTTGATTTTGTTTGGGATAGAAGCATTGTCTACTATGGTAAACAGGTTTTGCCTCAGAAGAAACTTACTCATGGAGTTACTTTGCCTGTCTTGGGAGTAGGGACATGGGGTGTAGGTGGTTATGTAGAGCGTAATCCGTACAACGATGATATCAATGACATAGATCAGCTAAAACATAGCATTAGCTTGGGGCAGACATATATCGATACTTGTTTGATGTATGGTGGTGGTTATAGTCTGGATCTTATAGCTAAGGCAATTGCTAACTTCCCTAGAGAACAGCTATTTATTACCTCTAAGTTTACATGGCCTGGAAAAATTCCAGTAAGTGATTATAGAGAAGTAGAAAAGCAATGTGACATATATTTAGAAAAGCTGGGGATTGATTACATAGATATGTATCAAGTGCATGGACCCAAGGTTTATGATTTTGAAGATGAAATACTGGTATCGGAAATTGAAAAACTTATTGCCAAAGGTAAGGTTAGATATTGGGGAACAGGAAACTTTGAAATAGAGCAATTAAAGAAGTTAGTTGAGTTAAGTGATAATCTACCTGTGGCGCATGAGTTGGAGTTTAATCTGATTGAGCGAGAGATCAAAAACAAGGACAATTCAATTGTTGAATACTGTAGAGAGAAGGGAATACTAATGATAGCATTCAAGCCTATTGCCAGAGGTGCGTTATTCGGCCTTGGAGAAGATGAATCAAAAACTACTCTAATGAGTAAATTGACAAAGAAATATAAAAAGTCTTCCGGACAAATCGCAATTAATTGGCTATGTAAACAACCAGGTATGATTGCTATTCTAAAATCTACAAACGGAAGTCATATTAACGAAAATGTTGACTCATTTGATTTTGAAATTTCAGAAGAAGATTTGAAGCTATTAGATAACTACAATCTATATAGCTAGATCCTTGCAAATTAACCTATACATGTTATATCATTGCTTCGATAAAAATTTTAGCAATGATGACGGAGTGCGAAGATCAAGAGTCAGATATTTTGAATCAAGATATAATTGATGACTTTGTTGGTCGGCTAGTTTTACCAGCTAATTTAGCTAGTGATTTACGTTTATGGGATAAACTTTCTTTTGGCTTTCATAGGCAGTTATCACCAGCTACTAGGCTACAAGGATATCAGATATCTTCATGGCTACTTGCAGGTGGAGCTTCTGTAGCAGAAATAGCTAGAGAGCTAGATGTCACTATTCCTACAGTAAGATCAACTCGGAATAAGCTTGCAGGAATAATCGCCAATAAAGCTGAGACTGAGGATGAATTTGCAATTGTACGTATTGCACAGTCAGAAGCAAGAATGATAGATACATTGGCTTCTAGAGGAGTAAGTATTTATGAATTCCCTGATGTTGAAGCAGCTCATTTTTACCAGTTACACTGTGAGGTTCCTTATGTATCAAGGCTGTATTTGCTTGAACAGATAGGGCTTGAGCTAGGATATGTTAATACGTATCATTATCGTATAGCCGACCTTGCTTTGCAGGGTGCAACCGTTGAGGAAACTTGTACAGATCTTGGTATAGATGATCATTCAGAGTTATCGATAAGAAGCGTTTGGTACACAAAAGAAACACTTCACCGTTTTATTAATGATGCAAAGCAGAGAAATATTTTAAAGGGTAGAATTCAATCACAGAGAAGAATGTATGATCAGACATCAATTCATGAGGGACTACAGACAGCAGGTTTAGACTTCTATGATTATGACACAATTCATGAAGCTGATAGGATACTTCATGTTCAAGACTTTCGGAGAAGATTTCCAGATAAGGGCATAGATGAGCTATGTGAACTTGTTGCTGTTTGTACAGGTATGGTAGAGCCTGAAAGATATCATACTTTTTATCAGATGTTACAAGGTGTTCCTTTTAGGGACATAGTAGGTGAAACAGGTGGCGCGCCAGGCACTCCACCAGATCAGTTTCATTATCAATTTTTAGAGGATCATTTATCTGATGTAGGGGTAATAGCATATGTTGAAGAAAATCAAGTTGTTGGACTTCTTGATAGACTGGCAAGATACGGCGAATCACTTTATGAATATCCAACATTGAGAGAGGCAAGATATTGTTTAGCAGGTAGGGAATTGAGAGATACGTTGCCTAATATTCATGAAGATGAACTTGCCCAAATAGTGATGAAATTTCTTAAGATGAGGCCACAAAGCTTAGACTCAATTAAACTTGTATTAGCTGGGATCAAAAGTGATGATGTAGTACCAATGCTAAATGGCAGAACACTAGGGCAGTACCAAAAATTACGAAAAAGAATTTATGATGAATTATTAGCTGATGATCAGAAAGTACAAGAATTAATAATGGAGCACCAAAAGAGTGATATATTTATTGGGCAATCAGGAGGTTACTCAATTCTTTATCGATGGAATCCGGTTCGCAATATGTGGTATAAAATTTATTTGTCTAAACCTAATCGGAGGCAAAATATTTAAGGATGTATTAACAGTATATTACTCTCTTGTTTGAAACCATGCTTCTGCATAAAGTCGCCATATTTGCCACCTGCAAACACTATGATTTTTTCTACATTATTAGTTTGGGCTAAGCTGATTAAGGAATTAAGAAACCTAGTTCCTAATCCATCACTTCTAAATTCTCTAAATATGTGAAAGTCAGCAATGTGCCAATAGAGTCTATCTGTTTTATCTGGTTTAGGTATAGGGTGCCA
Organism: Candidatus Dojkabacteria bacterium; assembly: GCA_020429485.1. Classification (GTDB taxonomy): domain Bacteria; phylum Patescibacteriota; class Dojkabacteria; order B142; family OLB20; genus JAGQLK01. Next base: position 7,991 of record JAGQLK010000030.1, read on the forward strand.
CTTATGGACACATACGAAGCCTACTTTTTGATCATCTTGCTCATAAAAATAATACTCTCTATCAATTGTGTTATCAGATAAGAAACGCTCTAGAGTTGTGTAATAATCTTGACTGTCATTTTCGAAAAGGGTACATATGATATTCGTAATTTGAGATATACTATCTGGGGTTAATTCGATTCTAGTAAGCTTTTCCATAAGAATATTTGAAAAATAACAACTAAATGCGCTAAGTAGGAATCGAACCTACGGCCTAGGCGTTAGGAGTGCCTTGCTCTATCCAACTGAGCTATTAGCGCTTTTAATTGTCAATGACTTGATTTAAAACTAACTATAATCATGAATGCTGATAATTCTACATTAAAACTAGTAAGGCATTCAAATCAGAATGTAGTTAAATTTGCTTCTGTAGCTTAATTCTGAGCCTCTAAATCTATTCTATAAAGATTAGTGTTAATTGTAGACTCTGGTGATTCTAATTCATCCTCAAGAGTGATATAGAATTTATCTCCAGATGAATTAACAGAGTAGGCAAGATTAGCATTAACTAGATCAGTTAAAGCAACTACAACATTATCTCCTTCAGTATCAGTAAATAATATAGTCCCCAATTCGCTATCGTAATAAACCAGATTTGCTGATTGTGGCGAGAAACTGATTCTATCGTTTTTATTAAGCTCAATATGGGTACTGGCGAATTTACTTTCGAAAGAGTTAGTAGCTATTATTTCTTTTATATTAAAAGTGTATGCGATATTTTCTTTTGTGAATATTGCACTATTACCATCAGGTGAAAATTCTACAAGCTCAAAGCTAGAGTCTGTAATCTGATTAAAGTATTCTGAATCGATATCTACAAAATAATAGCTTTCTGCTGTTTTGAAGATTAGCTTATCAGAGTCATGCATTGATGGGATAATCTCTTCAATTGTATTTGGAATAATCTTATTTGAAGTACTTACCAACTGAGGTGTGCCAGAAGAATATGACATTAGTGCGCCGCTATCGTTAGTAAAATAAACTAGATTATCTGCTATTGCGTAAGTTGTTGTTTCATTGACATCAAGTATGATAATTGTTTTTTGATTATTATTTAGTTGGTACTCAAATAGTAGTTCATTATCTTCGATGATTAATGAATCTCCATTTGTAAACCAGTATATTTTATCTGGATTAATGCCAAGTAAAGCATTTATTTCGTATTCCGCTTCACTATTGAACTCTGTTGCAGAAAATACATAGTTTGAACCATCTTCATGATTTTGCAACAGAAATCTACTGTTATCGTCACTAAAAGCTATATCGTAATTATTTTCTGCGATTATAGGTGAGAGAAGGGGGCCAACATTTACTAATTTTTCTGGCTCAGGATTCTGATTGCCGAAAATGAATGCTCCAGTGGTTAATTTAAGCCTCCATATACCATTAGCACTCGACTCCTTGGCTTTGCTAACCACATAGTATGCATATTGACCATCTGCTGAAAAGTAAGCCCTGTCTATGTTAGTTTGGGTAACTTGTTCTAAAGAATAAGTAGATGGATAAAGTTTTACATTTACTGTGCTAACGATACCGGGTGTTACGCTGACATTTTTTTCCCATCTTGCGTAGTTATCGGCTTCTATAACAATATTATATGTACCTTTCTCTAGTTGATTTATTCGATCGTCCTGCAGCTTTACTATTTGTCCATCAACATAGACTGTAAAGTCTACATTAGGTTCAACATCTACTCTTATTACAGAAGTCTCAACAATACCTTCTTTCGTGATCAATCCGCCGCGTGATATAATAATCGCAAACACGGTTATCCCTAGGAAGAATAGGATAGTAAATAGTACTAAAAAAAATGTTATTATTTTATTCTTATTCATAGTGATTGAGTATACCAATACTAATTATTTGTAGCAATTCATGGCAGGAAAAAAAGTAGCAATTGATCTGGGAACATCTAATTCTGTTGTATCAGTTGTTGGAAAAAAAATAAATATTGTAAGAGAACCTACTGTAG
>JAGQLK010000031.1 GCA_020429485.1 Candidatus Dojkabacteria bacterium
AAAGTATTCTGCTAATTTGCAAGTGGTAATCAGTAGCATGCTGTAGATGGATATATATCATAAATATATGCTATAATCCGCCAATCAAAATTCAGGCTATGAGCGAGCAAAATTCAGTACTGTTAACCGAGGATGATATGATTTTAAGGTTAACCCACCAAAAACTTCTTAACCACTTAGGACTTAGTCTACATGTAACCACTTCTAATGAAGAAGGTCTTAGTATTATGCAAGAAGAATCTGGTATAGTAGCAGTAATGGCGGATAATCATACCTATGGAGAGTTGCAAGGTATTGATTTCTTAGCAGAATTAGTTGAACAAGATTACCCCGGTCAACTTTTACTGTGTTCTGCAACTACATTTGAACACATGTGGGAAATGGCAGTAGACAGAGGTATACAAGAGCAAATTGTTATGATCGAAAAGGATGTATCAGTTGCAGCCGCGATATATATGAAAATTGCTGCAGATATGCCTGATATGCTGCAAGTGATATCTAGAGAAGGAATTATTCAAGCATTGGGGTTTGATTTAGATATTGATACATGGAACGTAATGAATCTTTCAGATGCTTTCTCGGTAAATAGAGCAATAATGAATGATATTTTAACAGGCAGATTTGACTGGGATTACTTCTGGCAGATGGCACAGATAAAAACTGCTAGTTGGATTGAGCTTCAAGATATGATTGGAGATACTGCAACTAGATTAAGAGTCGAACAAATGATTAGTGCGCAGGAATCACAAGCTAAACCAACTGGCTTCAACTTGATACAATTTTTACTAAGTAAGTTACGAGGTTAGTTGCTCTAGATTAGGTTCGAATTTATTTTTACTCCATCTCCACATTGGTGCATGAAACTGCATAGGCATGTATTCTGTATCTTCAAGTAAATTTTTCCAAACTAATTCTACTTCTTCTGGGGTTGCTGTATTGGACTTTGTTAAACCTAATATAACTGAAGCTTTTTTGATATGGGTGTCTGGTATGATGGAAATATCTTGAATATTTTTGAGCTTAACGTCTGTGAACTGATGCAAAATGTATAGCCAATAATTAGACATCTTTGGACCATTTAAATAGGGAAAGTCGGTTTTATTTACTCTCAAGTATTCAATGATTGTCGGAACGTCGCTTCTATTTGCTTCTATTAGGTTAGCTGGATCACCAGCATATTCACTGGCAAGCTTATTACTAATTTTGATCCAAATATCAGTATGCTTTTCTGTTAATAAAGCCAAGCGATGCTTTACTAGTGCCGACTGGATATCTTTGCGACTTTTGTTCTTAGTAATAAGTGGATCAAAAACAAATGTAGTTTCTGGATCCATAAAGGTTTCGAAAGCAGATTGCCACATTCGTTTTGAGTCACGCTGAAAATTTATTGCTGGTGCAAGAGTAAAGTATAGGTAATTAAGTCGCTCATTTTTCTCTAGCTTAGGATAAACCTCATGAGTGACTTCGCCTAATTTACCTGAATGATAAAGCTCTTCGATTTTTAATAGCTTTGTAATTGTCTCTTGTTTAGTCATTCCCTCCGAAGAATTTACCAACCTCTACATGGCGCATATTTACGTCAGAAGGTTGCTTGAGCATAAATGTAATTATTTCAGCAATGTCGTTTACATTAGTCATCCATGGTTCATTGCTCTTCTCAAAGCCTGATTTATTGAAAAGCTCTGTGTTCATTCCAGGAGGATAAAATCCCATTACTTTAATTCCCATATTTTCTACTTCTAGGCGAAGTGAATCTGTAAATCCTCTGACAGCATGTTTACTTCCAGAATAAACTCCCCAGTCAGCTGAAGGTTCAATACCTGCAAGTGAAGCTATGTTGAGTATTTGACCAGATTTTTGCTTCTGCATCGTAGGAATTACTTCTTGGCACATCTCTATTAGTCCGATAATATTTGTTTTATAGAGCTGTGTAATTTTTTCTTTTGGGTGTTCTGTTGTTGGTCCCTCATACCAAATACCAGCATTATTGATCAGTATGTCTACTTGCACAAAGTCTTCTTTTATATTATTGACTGCATTTGTAATAGAATCTGAATCGGTTAAATCACAGGTATAGTACTTACAGACTGTTCCAGAAGATTCTAGCTCTTTTTGTGTTTGTTGTAGTTTGTCTTCGCTTCTAGCAATAATAGCCAACTTTGCACCCTCTTCTGCCACTCTATTTGCGATTACCTTGCCAAGCCCATAGCTAGCTCCTGTGATAATAACTACTTTATCTTTTAGTGATTGCATATTAATAATTTTTTAAGAATTAAATTTTTTGTAATAATCTATTCTGCCACACTTTGGGTGATAAAACTCTGGAATATGGCCAACTTGTTGATAACCATTATGCTCGTAAAAAGCTCTAGCTTTTGCATATTTTTCATTGTCCCCCGTGTCGATATTGATATATCTACCATTCATTTCAATAACAAAGCCTTCTGCTAGTTTGAGTAACTCTGAGCCTACCCCTGCTCGTCTATATTCTTGATCAACAGCGAACCAATCTAGATAATAACCTCCAGTCGCAACGTCATTTTCATTGATACCAATTACGCCTATAACTTCTTCATTGCTATTGATGGCAATCCAGAAGCGCGCATGCTCACGTTCGATACTTGCTAGCGGTTCACTAAAAATTAGCTCCTCTTCTTTATCACTTACCATTCCACCGAAGTTACCATCTCTAATGAGAAATTCAGACGCCCTTTTTGCTTGCTCAGCCGAAGTAATTATTGAATAACCAATTTGCATATCTTTATTAGTAATATTTTTTATCTTAACACATACATTTGCTTATTATCATTTCCAGGGTTACGAATTTTTCAAAACATTCGGAGTTTTAGATGGGGTATAATACTCACATGGAAATGAAATATGAACTTAACAAAATTTATCGTGACGAATTTGGCAGACCAACAGCTATTTTAGCGTTGGATAAAGAAGCTGGTATAAGTTCCCATGATCTTGTAGATAAAGTACGAAGAAATCTAGACTATAAGAAGGTTGGTCATGCTGGTGCATTAGATAACTTTGCTACCGGTCTTATGATTATACTAGTTGGTAAAGCTACAAAACTATCTGACACTTTGATAAATAAAGACAAACAATATCATGCTCAGATTTTACTAGGTATAGCAACTGATACTCAGGATCCTGAGGGGGTAATAACAGATGCAAAGCAAATAGATAGTATCGATAAAGATAGTATAAGTAAGTTACTTCAAGATGAGTTTCTAGGTAATATAGAGCAACATGTATCTGTATATAGTTCTGTTAAGGTAGATGGGGCTAAGCTAAGAATCTTGATGAGAGATGAGCGTTTTGATAATGAAATAGTTGAGGATGGGAATAAGAAATTCATTAAAATGTTACCTAAAGAGGGCGTTTCTGCGAAAGAAAAAATGGTTGAAGTTCCTAGAAGAGAGATAGAGATTACAAATATTGAGCTAGTTGATGCGAAAGAAATTGAAACAGAAGACTTACCTACCAAATACCTGATTGGAAATAAGATACAAGAAGGTGATAGATGGGCGCTTCTGGATATAGTTGTTGATTGTTCTAAAGGCACGTACGTTCGGCAGTTAGCTGAGGACATTGGTAAGAGATTAGGTTATCCTGCATCTTTGCTTAACTTACGTAGAACTCGTATAGCAAATGTCTATTTGGATAACGCTATATCATTGGATCTGATTAGTTAATATTCTCCGATTAAGTATAGTCTCGGTATCTGATACGATATTTCCACTTTATCTTCACTTGGCGTTATAGTTACAACTGGCGAAGTAGTTTCGTTTTTGGTTTCGGTCACAATTTGTTGTAAAGAAGTATCTACAGTTTTAGTATCATACGAATAAATATCTATTTGGATACCTGTTGGTGTAAATAAATAGATAGTATCACCATTATTGTTTAGGCTAACTGTAGTTGGGAAAATTCTCACAGTTTCGGATGCATTTAGTGCAGTATCAGGAATAATATATTTATTGTTAGATTTATCTTCGATAATCCAATTTCCTAAATTAATGGCAAAATCTTCTTGATTAGTGATCTCAAGCCATTCATCACCGTTTTGTGGCGCATAGTCTATGCCGCTAATAAATACTTTATTGGGGTATTCTGCAATTGGATTCGGAGTTGTGCTTGGAGTCAAACAGCTGGTGTTAGGTGCTCCTACCGAATTAGAAGATACATGCTCGGTTATTGTGTTACAGTCTCCACTTAATAATTCAAAACTTATTTCTTCTGTAGCAGAAGGATAAGTAAATTCTGATGTAGTGTTGCCATCTGTTAGAGAAAGTGTTGCGCCAGAATTGCCTAATGAAAAGCTATGCTCCTCTACCCTAACAAATGTAGAATACCTCTGATAAAAGCTAGGTTCATTCCTAACAAGTACGATAATTTCGCTTGGGCCAATTGTTAGGCTAGGTAGTGATGTACCATTTAATTGCCACAGAGATAAATCAATTGCACTGCCCGAAAAATTAGTTAGTTCGATCCATTCATATTCGCTATCTAATCCAGCTGGATTAGGCATCACTTCTGTAATTAATAAGCTATCTGCAGTTTGTGCACTGACTAAAATAGATAAGAGACTTAGAGATAATAACGTAATAAAGAAAACAAGCTTCTTCATAATTACTTATAGCTAGAATAAACTAATAAGTAATTATTTCAAACTAGATTTAATTTATCTTTAACTACTTGAGGTGGAGATACATTGATTTGTATCCTGAGCTACAATTAGCATTTTCACAAATTATGGCGTAATTTGCTCCTGCTCCGTTACAAGGTAAGTTACCTGTGTACCATGAACAAGCATTGTCATTACCGTATGAAATATAACCGTTATGAGCTGCGTAAATAGGTGTATTTGGAATAGAATAGTTCTGAACATCGATACCATAGTGGAAGCTTCCCCATCTCCAACCATAACCACTAGTAAGATTTATTCCACCACCAATTGGCCATGTTAATGATGAGCTACTTGAGCCTGCACATCCACTTAATACCCCACTTGGAAGATGGCTACATGGATTAACACTAGCTCCATTGTAAGAAAGTCCAAAATGAAGATGTGGCCCTGTACACAATCCTGTACAACCTTGTTGGCCTATTGCTGTACCTGCTGTTACATATTGACCATCACTAATATCACCAATGTTATCGAAAATAATCTGTACTAATCTTGTTTGTTCAGCTAATGCCCATTGTTCTTCTTCACTTAGGTTATTAAGTATTTCTTCATGACTTACCTCTCTAGCAATACTTTCGTTTATCTTTCTTGCATAGATTTGTTTTTGGGCATCTAAACTCACTTTGTCTTTTTCTAATGATTTCTTTTCTTCTTGTAACTGCACTTCATCTCTTTGTACATCTACCTTATCTTGTACTAATTTTTCTTCTCGTTCTTGTAGTTCAGCTCTTTTCTGAGCTAATTGTTCAAGCAGGTCATTAGTTTCTTCTTGAATAGTTGTTTGGTATAGTTCTAGCTTAATTAAGCTAGTTGCTTCAGCCTGGAAGATCATATCCTTCTGAGAAGATGTCTTCTCATCAATATACATTTCGACCATTCTTTGATCGGTCTCATCTTCATATCTTTCTATTTCTAGTTCAGCATCTATTATTGCCTGTTCGTTCTCTGCTATTTCCTCTTCTAATAACTGAATCTGCAGCTGTAATTGCTCTATTGTTAATTCTGTCTCTGCTATTTCGATTTCTAGAAGAGAGATGTCATTCTTAATGGTGCTTAATTCTTTACTATACTCACTTTGGAGTGCATTTTCATTGTTAATATCGTTATTGAGATTTTGTTTTTGTTTGGCAATTTCTTCTAATTGACGCTGGATCTCTTCTAGATCTTCTTCAGGACCAGCATTAGCCACAGTAAAGCTAAAGCTGAAAAATATAATAGCGGTAAGGAAAACAGTGATAATTTTATTGAAGTTGTATTTTAGTTTCATCTGGCAGCTAACGTTAATACATTATATCTTAACATACTTTGGTGCTTATCTGATATATCTTCTAATAGCAACTAAACTATTTAGTGCACCCACTATACTACCTAACGCAACAAGCCCTACAAAAATTACAATGAAATGTTCAATATGGAATGCTGGCCATCTCAGATCATCGAAAAAGTTGATGACAAAAGAGACTGCGCCTGCATCTCGATTTACGACGAAAATTACGTAAGTGAGTATGTATATTATGGAGCTTGAAATCAATGAACCAAGCATTCCGTAGAACGCCCCCTCAAATATAAATGGAGCACGGATAAACCATAAACTACCTCCAACTAGCTGCATAATTCCAATTTCTTCAGCACGATTGAAAGTTCTAAATTCAACAGTTAATAATGTGAAAGAGAAAATAACAACGAGTAGTAATCCCATGATTATTCCACCGCCTATTCTAAGCCAATAGAATAATGATCTAATGGTATCAATTGTTTCCTGACTAAAAACCACAGCATAAATATCGTCATTAGTTTCTTGTTCACTTGAAACAATATTGATGATCTCATTAGCATCTTCAATACTAAATAAACGTATACCTAGACTGGCAGGCAATACGTTCTCTCTAATATTTTCTGCTACTTGTGGATTAGATCTGGATTGAGAATCTGTGAATTCTTCTAATGCATTTTCTTCACTAGTATATTCAATGAGTTCAATTTGATCTAAGGACTCCCATTCTTGCTTAAGAGATAAGACATTCTCTTCTGAGACACCAGTATTGAAGAATACATAAATATGGGGCTCATTTTCAATCGATTGTAGGAAAAGATTTGATACATAGGCCAAGATTATAAAGATTATGGCAATAAAAAATGCTAGTGCCATAACTAGTATCGAAGCCCAAGATAACCATCCGCTTCTTCTAATTTGTTTCCAAGTTGTAGATATTATTCTTTTAAAATGTGTGAACATATTTTATTCTAACTATTTGATGCAAAATTTTCTATTTCTTTGGAAATATTTTTGATATTTGTCTTGGTAAGTGATTTTACTTTCTTAATTTCATCTACACCAGCTTCAATCAGATCCGCTACTGTCTCATATCGACCTTCTTTTAGTGCTCCAAGTTCTTTTCTTGATAAATCTAGTTTTGAAATTTTTGTCTTTTTAGCTTTATCAAGCAATTTCTTAGTATTTTTGCTATCTTCGTCTAATTCAATTGGTTCATCTGAGTCAATTTTCTCTAAAATCTTTGCCTCTATATCTTTATCCTCTTCTTCTTCAATTTCTTTTTCTTTTTTTGTAACTTTCTTTTTCTTGGTTTCTTTTTTCTCTTCTACCTCTTCTTCTTGTTCTTCAACATCCTGATCTTCTGTGTCAGCACTTTCTACTTCTTCTATCTCATCTTCCTCTGCTTTGTCTTCTTTCTTTTCTTTTTTATTATCTTCTTCATTAATTTCAGTCTCTTCTTCGTCTATTTCTTCTACTAGTGCTTCATCTTCTTCTGTTGCATCTGCATCCTCATCTTCTTCAACTTCTACCTTCTTTGATTTACGTTTTAAAGTTGTCTTAATTGTCTTCTTCTTATTTTCCTTTGGCTTTTCTTCAATTTCAGTTTCAGTTTCATCCTTTACTTCACTTGTTTTCTCTGATGCTTTGGTCATTACTTTTAGACTAAAATCATCTAATTCTTCATATGTACCTTTCATTACGTCACGTACCATTTTCCCATCTTGCATTTTGATCACTCTCTTATGTAATGAGTTCACGATATCAAATCCGTGAGTAGACATAAGTACAGTGGTTCCCCAGTTATTGATTTTGGATAAAATCTGGACAATATCCCAAGCTGATTCAGGATCTAAGTTTCCAGTTGGTTCGTCAGCTATTAATAAATCAGGATTATTTGAAATTGCTCGAGCTATAGCTACTCTTTGTTTCTCTCCTCCAGAAAGCTGGCGTGGGAAAAAATGCATTCTGTTGCTCAGGCCAACAATATCTAGTAAATATGGAACATGCTCTTTAATCTCTGCTTCTGATCTACCTGCTACTTCCATTGCAAAAGCTACGTTTTCATAGGCATTTAATTCGGGGATTAATTTGAAGTCTTGAAAAATAACACCTATTTTTCTTCTGTGCATGTATACTTGCTGTCTCTTGAATCTTGTAATGTCTTCATCATTAAAGAAAATTTTACCTTCACTAGGAATAATTTCTCTAATCAACATTTTGATAAGTGTAGTCTTACCAGATCCTGAAGGACCTACAAGAAAGACGAATTCACCCTCTTCGATCTCGAAAGAAACATCTTCCACTGCAAAAATATTTTCTTCTGCAGCAGGATAACTTTTTGTAACTGACAAAAATTGAATCATATTTTTTACCTATTCGAATTATAGTTTAGAGTAAATATTGGTTTTGTTCAACAAGATGTTTATACTACTCTTTAATATTAGTCTTATTTGTCATCCTGAACTTGATTCAGCATGACAATCTATTTATGAGTGATTAATTACTAATTCTTGTTTAATTTCTCTTTCTGTGAGTATAATATTTCTATAAGTTGCCCCGAGTTAAATTAGTTTTAAGACCTTTATGTCGAAGGACAATAAAAGCAAAGGTATTTCAGATCAATCTCAAAACAAAACGGTAAAATATAAGTTACGCCCTATTTTTATGCAGGTGATTGGGGCTGGTATGATGATTACAGGGGCTATATTGGTCTTATTACCAATCATGAATACATTAACAGGTACTGATTCTGTGCCGGATATTCGTAAAGTTGACTTTGGAACTGTAGAGGAAGAAATTGATGACAAAATTCAGGAAGGGATAAGTACTGTAAGGGTCAATGCAGCTACTGTGAGCGCAGATGATAAATCTAGCATCACAGAAACTAAAATTAGGGTAACCGGACAATGGGTTGCTACTGATTATCATCCTGGAGATATTGGCGTTGGTAGTTATGAAGTGAAGCTAGGTGATACATTGTGGGAGATTTCTGAAGCAGTGTATGGTGATGGTAATATGTGGGGTAAAATTTTAGAAAGAAACAAAGAAAATATCGGATATCTACCAGACGGAACTCAAGCACTAATTATTCCAGGTCAAAAACTTTCAATTGCCAAATAATTTCTCCAAGTTAGAAGAAATCAACTCCATTCATCATAAGCGTACTTAGATAGCTTTCTTGTCTTGGCAATCTTGTACCAAAGTTCTTTAAAGGCTTGATATCTCTCGCATTATTTCGCAGAGTTACTCCAAGCTGATTAATATAGTCAGCTGTAAGTGGCATAGCACTATCCAGGTCTTGTGGCCTTGCAACTCGATACCCGTATCTGAAATCATGTTCATTTACTGGAGCAAACATTGATACCGCCATTGTTGTGATTGGCATCACTTCTCTATCTGTAGTTCTGATTACTTGTGAGCCTTGTCCATTTCTAAAAGCAAAGTATTCTGGATCTTCTTCTACCACTTGAATCACTCTAGCTATAAGGTGAAGTGACATCATTCTCTTATCGTATATTTGTACTTCTTGAGCTAACATATGTCCTAAGTAGCCATCGTATCCAAACACGTGCTCAAAAGCTAATACATCAAGAGGTCCACCAGGGATAATACAACCGGCGTTCATATCTGTGAATCCGAATTTATCCTGACCGATGAAATATGCATTTTGCTCCACATCATGATTAGCCCCCTTAAGAGGTAAAACTCCATCTATTAAAGAATGCGTAAAAAGCTTTCTTGCAACTTCTTGTATCAGCGCTTGTTCACTCATTTGATATATTATTATTACATATGGATTATACAGTGTTAGGGGTGAATCACAAAGGGGAATGAACCATAAAGATTGGCTTTAAGTTAGGAGATTCTTGAATTATAATAAATCCATGAAGAGTAAAAATGACCAATCATACTTATTTAAGCA
>JAGQLK010000032.1 GCA_020429485.1 Candidatus Dojkabacteria bacterium
GTAATTGATGAGGTAAAAATTTCAAATGTAGCAAGAACTGAGGATTGGTTGATTACAGAATATAATAACTTAATGGACCCAGCTACTTTTTATACTATTGCTGCTGAAGAAAGCCGAGGTGTATGCCCAGCTGTAGATGGTGGAACAAATGATGATGACTCGACAGTGAATGGTGTAATTACGGTACAGAGCAATCAGACATGGACTGTTGAAGAATCATCCCAAGGACTTATGGATTGTACTGGGCTTGATATCATTGTGAAAAGTACGTATACACTAACACTAGCCCCATTCAAAAACACGAATGATGTATATACAGATGATTATATTGCTCATATCAAGGCCGATAATTTCACTGTTGAATCGGGAGCTTTTGTTTCCTCTAATGAACTAGGATATCCAGGAGGTAATGGCAGTAATACATACGCAACCAATGTCTATTATGGATATGGTCCTGGTGGTGGTAGCGGTAATGTTAATAGTAGCAGTTATTCGGGATCAGGGGGTAGCTATGGAGGAGAAGGTATACCTGGTACTACAATAATGCCTGCAGCAGAGGTATACGGTACTCCAAGGGAACCATCATGGTTAGGTAGTGGTGGAGGAATGCGTGCCAGTTGGGGACCGGGAGGTGCAGGTGGTGGTGGAATTATATTAGAAATTACAGGCACTGTTGATAACGATGGAACAATTAGTGCTGATGGACAGAATAGTCCTGGACAATTATCTGGTGGTGGATCTGGTGGTAGTATTTGGATTGATACGGCAACTATTACTGGTACAGGAAGCATAACTGCAGACGCTGGAGATGGTGGATATTATAGTGGTAATTATAGAGGAAGTGGAGCTGGAGGACGTGTGCTAGTAGAATACTCAGTTAACTCGTATACAGGAAGTATACAAGCAAACAAAGGGGCAACCTCAACTGTCGGTGATCCAGAAAATGGTACAGCACTAAGAATTGATAAGAACAATACCCATATGTATATTTCCAAGAGTCAACGCTGGCAGCCACTATCAGCTACGACATTTGAGGATTGGTTTGCGGATATAACCGACATAACTATAGATAATAGTTCTACATTGTATCTGGATTCAACTAACAAAGATCAAAACTCTGGTGCTGTTGGGTGGGATATCTCTGTTGATAATTTAACTTTGGGTAGTGGTAGTTCGATTGATGCAAGTGAATTAGGCTATCATGGAGGAGATGGTAATAACTCTGGAGGAGTGAATGTCTACTATGGATATGGTCCGGGAGGCGGGTTTGGTGGAGTAAATTCATCTAGTGTAGCAGGTGCTGGGGCAAGCTATGGTGGTAGGGGTAGTTCAATATCTACTGTATCTGAATTATATGGCGATCCAGCTAATCCAGTTCATCCTGGTAGTGGAGGAGGAATGAGAGCTGTATATGGTCCTGGTGGCGCTGGTGGAGGAGCTATAAAGTTAACTGTTTCGGGCACCTTTGCAATAAATGGAGATATACATGCAGATGGGCAAAATAGTCCAGGGACAATTTCTGGTGGTGGTTCCGGAGGTAGTGTATGGATTGATGCTGGTACGATTACTGGTAGTGGAACAATAAGTGCAGATGGTGGTGATAGTGGCTTGTATAGTGGCAACTATAGAGGTAGCGGAGGCGGAGGAAGGATAACATTAGAATATCTGAACAGTAGCTATACTGGTAATGTAACAGTGGATGGTGGAATAGCAACTGTTTATGGTGTGCCAGATGATGGAACTTTAGTATATATTAACAATACTACTAACGAATTAACTATTCCTTCAACTCAGATATGGCTACCAGACAGTGTTACAGCCTTTGAGGATTGGTTCCCAACCGTAACAAAGGTTCATATTACAAGCAACTCTGAGTATGATGAAAGCAGTGACGATGGCAATCCAAGCATCACTTTAACCGACTCAAGTGCCGATTTTACTATTAATGATGCTGCTAATCTAAGCTCATACGGGGTTACATCTGGGGATGCTAGTTATGTAGTAGTGGTCGATGATAACGAGGCTACTAATCATAGAATATGGGGCTATCTGGGAGCCGACTCCTTCACTAATCCAAGCAATAGTTTTTTAGTATACGATGACAAGGACAGAAGTACTCAAAGTTGGTTAGGTGATGCTAGCTCTTTTGTTGATACTTCACCTGCGAATTGGACCTACGATATTTATCCAGTAACAACTTTATTTACTGAGGCAACTAATAGAGATCAGGCAAGCGGTGGTTACGGTTTAGTTTTTGATGTTCAAGAATTTACTATTGATTATGGACATTATATTGATGGTGACGAATTGGGATATGACGAGGGAGTGCCTGGAGACCTTGATGGTAAAGGACCTGGAGGAGGCGTAGGCACATCTACTGCTGCATATGGTGGAGGTGGTGGCTCCAATGGTGGTGAAGGTGGACTTGGGTATTTATCAAATGCTGGAGGCTCACCATATGGAGATGCATATAGCCCACTTACACCAGGTAGTGGTGGTGGTGCAGGAGAATGTGTAGGAAGTAAACCAGGAGAACCTGGAGGAAGTGCTGTTAAAATAGCTGCTAGTACAAGCTTTACAAATAATGGAAAAATAACTATGAATGGTGGCTCTGGATCAAACCTGACATCATTTAGCTGTAGAGCAGGTGGTGGTGCTGGAGGTAGTATTTGGTTGGATGTTGGTGAAATTAATGGAAAAGGAACTGTTTGTGCTAACGGTGGTTTGGGAGGTTATTATGATAATCCGCCAAGAGGTGGAGGCGGTGGAGGTGGTCGAATAGCAATCTACTTTGAGTCAGGTCTTTATGAAATGGATGCATGCGTAGATGGCACACCAGGTACTTATCTCTCAAGTTCAGGTACAGAAGGAACGTTAATTATCTCTGGAATTCCTACAATCTCAGATACAAGGCAATATAAACAAAATGGTACAACAGAAATTACTGTTGGAGGGAGCACCGATGAGAATAAAGTTGTGTTCAAAATAGATGCCGATGATGGTAACACTGCTGATGCTCTTACTGCCGAGGTAGAACTCCAGGAAGTTGGTACATCCTTCACAAATACTGCTAATCTCAGAAGTATCAATGCACCTTATTCAGGTACAACTGCAACAATCCAACTATCTACAGACGATACTTTAAATGGTAGTTGGTGGAACAGCAGTTGGGGTAAAGCAGTAAAATTAACTTTTGATAATTCAGCCTCTGCTGAAACACTTACTGACTTTCCTATATTGGTGGTTATCAATTCGTCCAGATTAAATTATGCGGATACTCAAGATAATGGCGAGGATATAAGATTCATAGATAGTGATCAGTCCACAGAACTATCTTATGAAATTGAGAAGTGGAATGAATCTGGTGACTCTTATGTTTGGGTTAAGGTACCTGAAATTCCATCAGGATCTACAACTGATTATATTTGGCTTTATTACGACAATCCTTATACATTTGATAATCAAAACCCGGAGGATGTATGGAGCAATAACTATTACGCTGTTTGGCATATGAGTGATACGGCAACAGGTACTGATGCAATATTAGATTCATCGGGTAATTTAAATCATTTAACTGATTATGGTTCTCCGTCAAAGTCTCAGGCTGGCCAAATAGGTGACTCAATTTATTTTGATGGTACTAATGATTATTTACGCAAAGCTTCGATGGTTTCACCTGGTAAACCATTAACCCTGGAATTCTTCGCATATCCTGCTTCATTTTCACCTCCTGTAGGAATGTTTGATTCTGCACCTAGTCAAACAAATGTATTTAGGAATTACTCTGCAGGGAATGTAGAATGGTGGTCAAGTAGTCCTAGTGTAAGCTTAGGATTCGCAACTAGTACATGGAATCAAGCTTCTTTTGTATTAAAATATGATACCGCTCGAAGGCTAAATTATTTCAGAGATGGACAAAATATCTCAAATAATTCTGGAAGTACAACTACAACGCTAGCATGGACAAACTTTACTCTTGGAAATATTAATAATGGAAGTGCTGGATGGTATAACGGATACCTGGATGAGTTTAGAATATCTGATGTGGAAAGATCTGCAGACTGGATCGAGGCATCCTATGAAACCTCTGTAGATAACTTTATAACATACGCATCGGCTATAACCGAACCTGCTAAATCTCCTTACACCATTCTAAATGATACAGACTATCATTGGCAGACTAGGGTATGTGATGATGATGGTAATTGCTCGGCATGGGAGAGCTTTGGAAATAACCCTGAAGCAGAAGCAGATTTTACAACTATTCCTGATAATGTATTACCAATAGCCAGCTCTGTTACTATAGATAGTGGCGCTACTGGGATAAACCTAACTAACGGAGTAACAACAACCGTAAATTGCTCAGGAACTATAACAGACGCTGATGGATATACTGATATTACTTCTGTTCAGGCAAAATTATTTAGAACAGGAGTTGGCGCTGGGGCTGGTGATGATGATAACAATCACTACACTGTCTCGGGTGATAGCCAATGTATACCAAGCAATGGAAGTGGTAATACGGAAGATTATTCATGTGATTTTGATGTGGAATTTCATGCAGATCCAACAGATATAGGTGTATACAGTGCAGATGATTGGACTTGTGAGATGACACCTAGTGACGGAGGTGGAGTAGGAACTGGTGACACTGATACTATAGAAATGAATACTTTACATGCTTTAGCAGTAACAAGTGCGATTGATTATGGGCAGGCTGAATTAGGTGGAGATACTGGTAGTACTAATCAAGTCACGGTAGTTACTAACCAAGGGAATGCCTCAATAGATGTGGATGTATCCGGAGATGATATGTGTATTGATTATCCTACTTGCAGTGGATCAGTTCTTGGTGCGAACTATCAAGAATATTCTGATACAACATTCACATATGGGGTAGGTGGTACAGATTTAGCTAATACTTCAGCAACTGTAAATCTAAGTATTGCAAAACCAACTAGCTCTCCGTCTTCTGCAACTGATTCAATCTATTGGGGTATAGGGCTGCCGGGAAGTTTGACTAAAGGGGCCTATACAGGAGCCAATACCTTTACTGCTGTTTCCGATACTTAACTGAGAGCATTTATATTGTTTAAGATGGCCGTATTGACTTTATCTAGAGGCTCAGAGGACTTCCAATAAATATGAGGAACACCATCTAGCTCAATTAATTTCTTTGGTTGCCTTGCTTTATCGTAGAAGTCTTTTACTTGTTCTAGGGAAACTGTCTTATCAGAATTGCTACCAATAAATACTTTTTTACATGATGAATTAGCTGCTGACTCAAAGCCATCATAATCCAAAGCATCTTCTACAAATTCGTACGGTAGTTCTAGCTTTAGCTCTACATTTAGGTCAAAAGGGCTTTTGCGATTAAGACTCAAACTTCCTTCTTTTTCCCAAGCTGGCATAACTGATTTTGTAAATTCTGAAATTCCAAATTGACCAGGTGAAAATATTGATATCACTGTGTCTATTACATCAAACTTACCGGCATATATTTGACCAACCATGCCACCTAGACTGTGTCCAATCAGTATTACTTGATCAAATTCGTTATTGCTATTTAAGTACGATAAGACATAATCTATATCTGCGAGGTATTGGGTAATAGAATAATGATCGATATCAACTTCACTTTCCCAAGTTCCTGTGGGATCGAATCTAACTGCTGTAATATTATTATCTTTGAGGACGTCTGCAAGTGAGGTGAAGTTAGTATAGTCTTTGCTCATTAACATACCTGGCAGAAGAACTGCTAAAGAAGTGGATTCTTTATCTGGTCTATGGATATTTGCTGCAATGTTATGGGTGTAATCGCTCATTATTATGTATTAATTGAAGTGATTCTAACATAAAAGATGAACGTAAAACCTACAACTCGTTAGAGTATAGTAAATTTCTTAATAAAAAGGATTATTACTCTGCTTGCTGATTGTTATCTGCAAGTACGTAGTTTTGGAATTGACCTTCTTTTCTAAGTTTTTTGTAAGTTTTCATTGCTACTTTATAATTAGCAACTTTACCTGTAGAAAGGTCCATTAATCTTACTTTTCGAAGGTTTGGTCTCCATGTCCTAGCTGTACGCTGTGCTTTAAATCTCCAAACACCACCACCACCAGAAGAACCACGTTGATGCTTTCTAGCACCACCAAACATTGTTTTTTTACCTGTTAGATCGTCTTTTCTTGCCATTTCTAATAAATTGATCTGTTGATATGCTTTTGAATTGTATCAAATAATATGGAAATATCAAAGCATTTGCAGTGCATATTTGCTTAAACTTCAAGAAAAATGATTATTCTTTACTGTTTCTCCATCTTTCTAAACCAGGAAGTTGCATTTTACCCATCCACGCTAAGACTTTACCTTTTACGCCATCTTTACCTACTGTATCATCCAAAACCTTTTTCATATCATCAATTGTCATGTCAGGAGATACAAATGCACCATCTTTATAGCAGTAATGACAATATTTGCTACTTTTACTACCGTCATTTTCTGTACCTGATTCCTCACCGTTCTTTAGTGGCATTCCACATGATTGGCACTGGCTTTTGAAGTTGCTTTGCATTATTTTTAGATTGATAAATAGTCGTATAAGTAATTATAGCAACTAAATCTGACCAAATAAATATCCGAATTGAGTAAAAGACATCTATTGAAAAGAAAATATCCTGATGTAATAATAGAGCATAGTAAATATAAACTTGTCTGCTCAAAAAGATATCAAAATCATCTATGCTTCAACATCAGGAAATGTTGAGTTCGCTTGTGAGACCATTGCAGAGCTACTGAATGAAGCTGGATATCAAGCTACTCTCCACCGTGCAGAAAATACTCCGATTGAACTACTATTAGAGAATAATTTATTTCTATTAGCTAGCTCAACTTGGGAGCATGGTGAAGTTAATCCATTTTTCAATAAATTACTGAAAGAAATGAAAGAAGCTGATCTATCGGGCAAGAAAGCCTTGCTTTTAGGATTGGGAGATATGAGGTATGAACCAGTTTTATTTAATTTAGGAATTGAAATTGTAAAGGATAGATTTGTTGAGAGTGGAGGAGAGATTGTTAAACCTGCATTGAAATTAAACGGTGAACCATATCACCAAGTAGATACTATGATCAAACCTTGGGTTAATAAAATAATTGAGAAGTTGCAAAATGAAGGATAAATGCTATCAACAAAGAATTGTCATAAAAATCGCAGGTGCTTCTGGCCAAGGTATCAATTCAATTGGCGAAGTAATTGCTAGAACACTTAAGAATACTGGATATAAGACTTTCGCATATAGAGAATATCCATCTCTTATAAAAGGTGGATATGCAAGTTATCAGATAGATTTTTCAGATTGCAATATTGATTCTTCGATGGCTGAGTCCGATGTATTGCTATGTATTGGTAGAGCTGCTATCCATAAATATCTTTACACAGTAAAGAAAAACGGCTTAATAATACATTCTTTGAAAGCACTAATACTCAAACCTGAAGAAAAAGAATATCTCGCAAAAAATAATATTGAAATTGAATACATAGATGCTTTAGGTATGGCAATGGAATTAGGTGGACATGCTATTTTCACTAATATTATTCTATCTGGAGTTTTATGGAAATATTTAGGTCAGGAACTAAAATATCTAGAAGAAGAGATTAAAGTTGAGTTTGCAGATAAACCAAAATATTTAGAGAAAGATTTACAAGCAGTAAAACATGGATATGAGTTACCGCTGAAGAGAGAGGCTCTAAAACCACAGTTCAAGCTTGATCAAAACTGGAAGTCTTCGATGATTATTACTGGTAATGAGAGTTTATCTCTTGGTGCAATTGCGGCAGGTGTTAGGGCATATTATGCTTATCCCATGACACCTTCATCTTCAATATTAAGCACAATGGCTAAGCATTATCATGATACTGGGATACTAGTTAAGCAGGCTGAAGATGAAATCACCGCAATACAAATGACTTTAGGGAGTATGTTTGTAGGTACTAGAGCATTAGTAGCAACTTCTGGAGGTGGTTTTGATCTAATGACTGAGTCACTATCACTAGCTGGAATAACCGAAACACCATTGGTTTGTGTTATAGCGCAACGTCCTGGGCCCGCTACTGGATTACCTACCTGGACATCGAGTGGTGATCTTAATCTGGCTGTATATGCAGGCCATGGAGAATTTGTAAGATGTGTGCTTGCAGCAAGTGATGTGACATCTGCATATGAGCTTATTCAGCATGCATTGAATATAGCAGAAGAAATACAAATACCGGTGCTAGTATTAACAGAAAAGCAAATAGCTGAATCGCTTTATAACATAGCTGATTTGCCGGAAGGAATAGAAATAAAAAGAGGATTAGTCGAAAGTAACTTTGATGAACTAAAGCCAACAGATAGATTTAAAATTACAGAAAGTGGAATATCACCAAGATGGGTTCCTGGTCAATCGCATGCAACATATGTGGCAAATAGTGATGAACATCTGGAAGACGGTACACTTACTGAAGATGCAGAACCTGCTAAAGCAATGATCGATAAGAGACTAAGGAAAATTATGGCATTAAAGAATATTATGCCAGAACCAACAGTTTACGGAAGCAAGATTGCTGATTATTCTTTTGTGGGATGGGGAAGTGTCAAATCAAGTGTGTTGGACGCTATGGAGTTATTAAAGGATGAATTATCTATCAATTATTTACATTTTGATTATGTATATCCACTTAAGACTACCGAGTTAGAGAAGTTTGTTAAGAACAGTAAGAAACTAGTTTTGATCGAAAACAACGCACTTGGCCAACTTGGAAAGTTAATCAGGCAGGAAACTGGAATAGAGTTCAAAAATAAGTTACTTAAGTATGATGGTAGGCCATTCTTTGTAGATGACATTATTAATTGGATAGAGAAAAACTAATTATGAGTAAATGCGATAATTGCACAGTTGAATATAAAGACTTCTATTCAGAAAATATTTATACCTGGTGTACTAATTGTGGTAACTATGGAATTGCAGCTGCAACAAAAAGGGCATTAGTAGAAGAGCAAATTCAACCTAAAGATACATTGATGTGCTTCGATATAGGTTGTAATGGGAATGGTGCTGATAAAATAGAAGGATACCGTTATCATGGTTTGCATGGAAGAGTAATCTCGTTTGCATCAGGCGCTGCACTAGCAAATCCAGAGTTAACAGTCATTGCCTCAGGTGGTGATGGAGGAACAATAAGTGAAGGAATAGGGCACTTTGTACATGCCATACGGTCTGATTACAATATGGTATTTTTACTACATAATAATGCCAATTATGGTTTAACTACTGGTCAGGCATCTGCTACCACACGACAAGATGTACCGATGAACTCATCACCAGATGGAGTGAGTGCAGAGACTGTAAATGTATTGAAGTTTGCCATGGGTCTGAACCCATCTTTTCTTGCGAGGACATTTTCTGGCGATGTAAAACAAATGACTGAAATAATAAGAGCGGGTATAAGACATAATGGATTTAGTATCATTGAAATTTTACAGAGTTGTCCTTCATATAATAAGGCTACGCCACATGAATGGTATCAAGAAAGAGTTTATGATGTGTTTTTTGAAAAAGACTATGATAATTCAGATCCAATAGCAGCAAGTAGGGTAATTGATGATTTGGATAATCGTATAGCTACAGGAGTGCTTTATCAAGATAGTAATAGACCTAACTTTCTAGAAAAACAAAAGAATAGAGAGGGAATCTCTACAACATTAGTGAGTGAGGTGCAAAGATTTGATATTACTGAGCTGAAAAATAAATACAGATAACTAATATTTCTCGTCAATAAATTCAATTTTATCTCCATCTACTACTAGGTATTGTCCATATCCAGAGCGAATCATACCATGGTT
>JAGQLK010000033.1:0-7393 GCA_020429485.1 Candidatus Dojkabacteria bacterium
TTTTATATAATACCATAAGATTATTGTTTAAAAATGTTTGTACCCTTTTTTGATATTAAATATTTGATTTTCTCAATTCCAGCTATCGCAGTTGGTGTAATTGCTTCACTACTTCTTAAGTATTGGACTAGCAAATACAGCAGACAAGAAAATCTCACTAGATTAAGTGGAGTTGATGCTGTTGAGAGAATTGCTCGTAAAGAAAACCTGTCTGTTAGATTGGAGGTCAACTCTGGAAATCTAACTGATCATTATGATCCAAGAAACCAGACTATTAGTCTTTCTAGAGATGTAGCTCAATTAGCATCTATAGCATCCGTAGCTATTGCAGCTCATGAAATGGGGCATGCTATTCAACACCAAAAAGGAAGTGTACTAATGAGTTTTAGAAATTTAATTGTACCAATGGTAAATATAGGTACTAATATTGGTTACTTTCTACTAATAATTGGAATAATTATTGGATTATCGGGATTAGCATGGTTTGGAATCATACTTTTCTCTTTTGCTACTATCTTCAGCTTGTTAACTCTACCTATAGAGTTAGATGCAAGCAGGAGAGCTTTGAATATTATCAAGTCTGAAAATCTATTGTTACCATCAGAAATGGGAGGGGCAAATAAGGTTCTACTAGCTGCTGCTTTAACATATGTCGCAGCAACACTGCAATCAGTAGGTTCATTGTTATATTTTGTACTAAGGGTACAAGGAATGAGTAGAAAAGAATAATTATTTATAAATATTTCATGTTAATAGAAGGTAGAAATCCAATATTAGAATCATTAGTAGCGAAGAAAGATATTTCTGAAATACTAGTTAAAAAAGGCATTGTTCCAGATGAGAAAGTGGAGAGGATAATAGGTATGGCCAAAAAAAGAGGGATTAGGGTTAAGTATGTAGATAAGAAGTTTCTTGATCGTAAAAGCAATACAGGAATACATCAGGGTATGATTGCATATAGAGCCAACGAATCAAAGGCAAATTTAAAGGATCTAATTGCAAATGCAAATCATGATTTATTCATTATCTATGTTCGTGAGGCACAGAATGAATACAATATCGGTTCTATCATGAGAACAGCAGAAGCAGTGGGTGCTGACGCAGTTATTTTGCCTCCTAAGATAAAGTTATCAACTCTTATGGTTAGATCTGCAATGGGAGCCTCTGAGCATATCAATATAATAAATGAGAGTTTGTTTAATGCTATTAAGTTGTGTAGCAAGAATGCAGTTAAAACAGTTGGAATTGAGGTTACTGGTGATAAATATTACTTTGAAGCTGATCTAACTGGCTCAGTGATGATGATTATTGGAGGGGAAGATAGATCTCTTAGTGACACTATTACATCCAAGCTAGACGAAGTTGTAAAAATTCCCTTAAAAGGAAAAGTAAATTCATTAAATATGAGTATCGCAGCAAGTGTTGTTATGTACGAAAAACTAAAGCAATCACTTTAGCCAAATATTCTCCTGTGCAGGTCTTTTCTATTTAGTATGTGTTCTAAACCGTCAAATACACTGTAATCGTGATGCATAGCTGTCTGTCGAAGCACTCTTCCTGCTGCAGCTAACATTGTAGTTCTCCTTTGTACTGTACTTGGCTGCGGAGCTGCCTCATAATCATAAGTGAGCATGACTGTTCTTTCTACATCTGCCCAGTTCTGTAGCTGATATATCCACCTAGAGTCGTTTAGTTCAGGTGCGCAGTTTGTGACATGCACTTCTTCTGAGATATGAATGTCATAACCAAGCTCTGATGCTAAAATGCTTAGTGCGCTATCCTCAGCGGGTAATACATACTGATTATCAGGATTACAAACCATACCCATAACTGGTACTAACTCTGAAGGAACAATAAACCCATTGCCAATTAGGTGTGCTTGGTTCCCTTGTTGCCTCTGTATATTAGCCATATGATGAAAAATAGATACCGGTCTATTGTAGTCTGGTTGCATGATGCCGAATGGGTCTGTGGAATATGCTGTATCATAGCTAAGTCCACTTACCGCTGCATTCCCATTGTAACTTTGAGCCTCTGCTATTAATTGTGCAATACCCCTACCCTGTCCATTATCGAAGTAACTATCTGCATCCATAAACAAAGTGTATCTTGGAAATTGGTATCCGGAAGATCTTACTAGTGCTTTTAGTTGCTCTATCATCTCGAAGAGGACATCTTTTTTACCATAGTTATCAGGAGAAAATCTTTGATGCATTGCAACTAAATTATGTTCATTATGCGCAACCATTTGCATAAATGATGCTGGGTAGATTGACTCTACCTGAGTATTATAAAGAGTTACGTCATCATGTGTCTCAGGAATATGTGCAAGTACATTATCTCGATGTCCATTATTCATACCTAGAAATATAGTGCTGGGTATATTCCAGGCTCGAAGTTCTTGTAATGCTGCATTTAAGGAACCATATAGCAATGATTTTGCTGAAGAACAGGCTGGAAGTATAATGGCAACTCTTGTCTCATCAAATCCACCATTAGCTTCTATATCATCCAAAAAGTTACCCGCTTCGATTCTCGCGGATATTATGTCTTGATCTAATTTTGGGCTTATATTTTCACTCATTTTATTATGTAGGGATTATATCATTAAATCCATATTCAACAACTATTAACTTGCCAATCAAACTAGTTTCACCCATAATGAAAAATATGTATGACAACACAGTAATCAAAAGCTTTGTAAATAAGTATCCAGTACGACCAGAACTGATTGTCGATATTATAGTAGGTCCTACATCTGTGGGTAAATCATGGGTGGTAGATAACTTAAAAGAAACACATCAATTTGTTCGTTCTACAACTACAAGAGAAAGGCGTCCTGGCGAAGATGGAGATGAATACAATTTCGTTACAATTGCAGAGTTTGAGTCTAGATTAAAGAATCATGAGTTTGTTTTAGCATTTAATCTAAATGATAATTACTACGGCTATTTGGGAGATGATCTAGACAAAATAGTCGAATCAGGAAAGAAGCCAATTTCAATAATCTATTATAAAGTATTGGATGAGTTTCTTGATAAATTTCCTAATTCTAGGATAGCTTTTATGTTTCCACCCAATACTCAACAAGGCATTGAGTTACTTAGAACAAGAACTCAGGCTAGAGATGGTGAAATATTACAAAGTAGAGAACAAGATACTCTAGAACAAATGACTTATGCCTATACGACTGATTTATCTAGTAAGTACTCCAATTCAAGGTTCTTTGTTATAGAAGATAACACCTCAGCCCTAGGAGTAATTGAATTTTTCAAGTCTTAATTACCTAATCCCCATTCTGCATCATTGTCGTTGATTGTACATTGATTAGTATACGCTGTACATGTTTTAGGTCGTCTTGCTTCAAAGTGTAGATGCTCTACATTGCCTGCATATCCGGTTTTCCCGATAATAGCTATGGGCTCACCTGGAGTGACACATTCACCTTCTGCAACCTGTATGCTATTCTGTGCAAGGTGAGCATAAATGGTAAGTCCGTCTTGATGTTCAATCGCGATTACATTACCGTAATTATCCCAATTTTGGAATGGCCCTTCCATTTCACCAGCATTACTATAACTTGTACTGCCAGTGTAACTATTTCTGGTGTAAATTACTCTACCAGCTTCAGCAGCAAACGCTTGTTGATTGAAAGTACCTCCTTTTAAGGCAAAGTCAGTCCCAGGATGTCCACCCGAATTAGTGCTTACAAATCCTATTGTTCCGTCTAGTGGATTAACTGCATTAGGGTCGACAGGGCTAGTAATTCCGTCTATGAGCAAGCCCATTTCGCAATTAGTATTTAGAAGTGCAGGATCTTCTATGTAATCGGGAGCCGTGATAGTAGGTGCTGCTGGTGTATAATTATCTAGAAATCCACTTTCTTGTGCCTCTTCATCTGTTAATGTAGTAACGGTGAAATTTGGATCTGTGTCGGGGTCAGAATAAGTGTAGGTTACTTCATTGTTCGGTATCTGAAGACCTAGTTGATTTCTGTAGTAGAATGCTAACGCAAATGCTGCAATTACAAACAGATATGTACCAAGTTTGGAATGCTTTTTTCTTGGGAGTCTAACCTCATGCCTAGGTGCCACTCTATGTACTGGCTGCTGCATGACTGGTTGAGAATAGTTTGGGAATTGTCTCTTATGCATTCTTCTTATGGATAATTGTGGCGCATACTCATTGATTTGTAAATTTACATTTACTTCATTTGTAGTAACGATTTGCTTACTTCTGGGCTCGATAAATACTTTTCCACCTCTCATAGATGAAAAGTGTGATTCTAAATTAATTCTTCCTGCATCCGTATCGACAAAAAAACCTGCTCTACCTCCTTGCTGTACGAAATAGTTCTTATCTCCAGATTGAATGGCTATGGCATTATGATTACTGTTTAGAAGAAAATTACCTCTTTCATCAGAGTAGTCGAGTTGTAAATCAGCATAGGCTGTATCATGGTCTGTGAAAAATACACTTTGTTCTGGGTCAAAAAATACATCAAAATCATCACCTAATTCGTCTAAGGCAAAAAATGAATTTGTTGCATGATCAAATTGAATGTAGCTTCTATTTCCTGTAGATAAGGCGAAATAATACATAGTTCCGAGTACATCTTCAATATATGCCCCTGTGCCATCTATATCTTGGGTCATATGAAAGAATTGCCTACCACCATGCTCAAAACGGTTTAGATTATTTAGATCAAGTTCAGAATGCAATTGCTGTTTATAAACGCAGCAATTATATCATGATTATAGATATATTTCAGGCTAATAGTTTATTGTAACCTAGATTCTAGCATTTGAACTTTTTGTTCAAGATGAGCAACTTTTGATTTGAGGTCTTGAGTATCTGTGGCACCAGATGTGATATAACTTAGGTAGACAATTGCAACTAGTCCAAGCAAACCAATTACTACCGCAAGTACTCTATAAATAAATGCAAAAATATCAACAAAACTTGGATATATGTTTTCTTCAAAATAGCCGACTGATTGTTCTGTTTGATCAGTAGTGTCGTCTGAGCTATCTTGGTTACTGATTAAATCTAAAAATCCATCTACAATGTTATCTTGAATATCAATAACAGAGTTAACATTTAGGGACTCATCGAGTTG
The DNA here is from genome assembly GCA_020429485.1 of Candidatus Dojkabacteria bacterium. Lineage (GTDB taxonomy): Bacteria > Patescibacteriota > Dojkabacteria > B142 > OLB20 > JAGQLK01. The sequence continues at coordinate 5,120 of JAGQLK010000033.1, forward strand.
AATAATGTTATCTTTTACACCTACCTGTTCAAGACTAAAATCAGCAAGTAACTCATATGCCTTTGGAATGAAGAGTCCACTTAAGATGATTATGACAAACATGAAGTAACCAAATTTGAGTCCAAATGACATTAAACCTATTAATTTGGTCCGAATTGTAAACACCAATGTGATTACGAGAATGAGAAAAATGATGAAAATGGCTATATAGCTCATAATGAAAAATTTAAACCTTAATGTATTTGATTATAAGCTATTTATTCAGCAATTAATACTTCAATACTTGCAAGCTCTTTTGCTGGTCTTGAGTGATTATGAGTAATCATACGTGCTCCGTTCAACATTGTCATCATGGTTGCCATCTTAGCTCTTGGATGTGGTCTGTAATTAGGATTCATGGCTTTACTCATTAGTGCTCCTGCTTGGTCGCTGCCAACAAGCCTCTTATCTGTAGCAAACACTTTTAATCTTGTAATAGATTCGAATCCAGCCTGTCGAAGCTCATATTCTAACAATTTATTATATGCTTTATAGACTAAAGTACCGTAGAACATATTTAACATTCCAGTATTATGCATTGATTGCATGTTTTCGAATGATCTTTCAGGAAATCTCCCCTCGAATATATCTTCGAAGTCTCTTGTTCTATTCTCTACAAGGGCTATAACTTGTGCAAAAAGACTATAATCTCCAAACATACCATAAAGCATTGGAGCAGGTACTCTTCCTAGCTGTAGATATGTATCAGTTTGATTAACTCTCCATGGAAGTTTAAAGCCTAGATCTCGTTCAGTAACATCTTGAGCTACAGCAATCGTATGTTCAACATCAGCTAATGGATCTCCAAAGCCTAACTCTGCAACTAGATCGTCAAGTAAAAACAGTTTATCTTCAGGCCAGTGTAATTCAATACCCAAATTCTGTATAAATGGTTCAGTATTATCTCTGCTTATTGAAGGTGAATAATAGGAATTATCTGGTATGAAATTTTGTACTGCTACCACTCTATCTGTTAGTTGTGCCATTTGGTGACACACAAGTGGTAATTTATGTGGTGGAACACAATCTAGAGAATCAGATGCAAAGATTGTTGGATGGTATCCTGCTACAGGAAGTCCCTCTTCGAAAAGTGCTTCTATCAGCGTAGCACCTGGAAGACGTTCAGCAGCCTTATCTAGATTCTCAGGAGATACGTCAATAGCAGTAACTAATTCACCAGGCATACCCATCATCTGCAGTACCTGACCACCGCCGGGCCCTAAAACTAGAGTACCGCCTCTTCCATCTATATAATTTGCTCTCGCAGCACTATATAGTCGTGTTAAGCTTGCTCTATGCTGTTCTTTAATTGATTCAATTGAGAGAGCAAATTCTTGATAGCTCCCTGGTACTTCCCACATAATATTTTTTCAAAAAAGTGGTTAATGATACTATTAATATGAGCATTTAATGTGATTATGTCAGACTATGTCAGGGAGGATGGTAGTCAATAAGACTATCAAACTTTTTATGTTGTATAATATCAATATTCATATTTTTCAGGATGAGACAGACTAAGGCAAGAAAAAGTATCGTTGAACTTCTTAAAAAAGGAGGAATTTTCTCTGCTCAAGAAATCCATAGTGCCTTGATAGAGTATGACCTGGCTACTATATACAGAAACTTAAAGACGTTCGTAGAAGAAGGTATAATCTCAGAATTAAATATAGATAGAGCGGAAAAGAAATATGAATATAAACAAGACGATCATCAGCATGCTGTTTGTTCTAAGTGTGGGAAGGTAATTCATTTGGAGATTGATAAAAACGAGCTTAATAAATTCTTTAAACTAAAAAACTTTAACATTCAAGACATAGAAGTTAATATAAAGGGACATTGTTTAGAATAAATTATTTTCGATGAGATATTTCAAATTTACCAAGTTAGTCCGAGATGGAGTTATTAAGTCTATGCAAGATAATCCACTACAAGAGCCAAAAGGTGTACACAAATTAAGTGATCAAGAGTTCAAGAATGAACTGATAAAGAAGCTCAAAGAAGAAGTAGAAGAATTAGCTAATTCTGAAACTGAAGAAGAATACAAAGAGGAACTAGCTGATATTTATGAACTACTTAAGTATCTAGCACAGCTTTCAAATGTTTCAGACGATGATATTTCCTTACTAATGCAAAAAAAGGTGGATAAAGCCGGTGGCTTTGAAGGAAGGCAATTTATAGAAAGTGTTGGTATAGATGAGCAAGATGTAGATAGGCTTAAAAATTACACTGACAATC